>JABURN010000061.1 GCA_014762585.1 Methylophaga sp. | reverse complement strand
ATAAGAGACAGGTGTGGCCATGCACCAGGGTAACCTTTATGTAGCAGAACAGCACCGTATCGCCCGCTATGCTGCGCCGGGTTTTGATTTGACCCTGCCATTCGAGCAGATGCGTGAAGTCGTTTTTGAAGACCTGCCTGATAAAGCCCATCACGGCTGGCGCTATATTGATTTCGGCCCGGACGGCAAACTGTATGTCACGGTCGGCGCCCCCTGCAATATCTGTGAGGTCAATGGCTACGAAGGAACGATTATTCGCATGAATCCGGATGGCAGCGAAGCGGAAGTTTATGCACACGGCGTGCGTAACTCTGTGGGTATCGACTTCCATCCCGAGACCGGTGATTTGTATTTCACTGACAACAACGTCGATATGATGGGTGATGATAATCCCCCGGGCGAATTCAACGCGGCCCCGGAAAAAGGCATGCACTTTGGATTCCCATTTTATGCCGGTGGCGATGCCCGTCATCAGGACTGGAAAGACAAACAGCCGCCGCAGGAAGTCACTTTTCCTGAAGTCGAGTTTCAGGCCCATACCGCCAACCTCGGTTTCAAGTTCTACACCGGCAAAATGTTCCCGGCTGAGTATCAGGGTGACGCCATCATCGCTCAGCATGGTTCCTGGAACCGGACTGAGCCGGTGGGCTATAAACTGGAGCGTGTCACTTTCAACGACAACAATCAGGTCACGGGTCACCAGACCTTTATCGATGGCTGGTTGATCGAGGGTGAAGCCTGGGGTCGTCCGACCGATGTCCTGCAACTGCCCGATGGCTCTTTGCTGGTCTCGGATGACTACAATGGCGTCATTTACCGGGTCAGCTACGGTGAGGGTGAAAGCAAACAAACCGCTGAAGCTAATGTCTCTGACATCAGTCAGCAGACTGTCACTGGGCTGAGAATGCCGGAATCAGTGGTTGCTCACCCGGACGGTCGCCTGTTTATCAGCGAAATCGGCGAGTTTGGCAAAAAAGATGACGGTCAGATCAGCATCATCAACACTGATGGCAGCAAAACCGTGCTGGCCAGCGGTTTGAATGATCCGAAAGGACTCGATTTATTCAACAACGAACTCTATGTTGCTGATATCAATCAGGTCCTGAAGATTGATATGGACGGCAAAATTGAGGTTCTTGCTGACAGCAGCGACTTCCCGGGTAAAGCTGAATTCCTCAATGATGTGGAAATTGACGGCAGTGGCAATGTCTATGTCTCAGACAGCGGCACTGACACCGGTCAAAATGCGGGTATTTACCGTATTTCAGCTCAGGGAGAGATTTCAGAGGTGATGAACAGCCAGTCCGGCATTAAACGTCCTAACGGGCTGTTGATGGATGGCATTGGCAGTATGCTGGTAGCTGATTTCGGCACCGGTGATTTGTACCGCTTTGATCTGGCTTCAGATAAAGTTAAGGATCTGAACAGCGGCTTCGGTGGTGCCGACGGCCTGGTAAGGGATACCCGTGGATTCCTCTATGTCAGTGACTGGAATAACGGCAAAGTCTGGCAACTGGCTGGGCCACGAGCCACACCACAAATCATCGCTGATGATCTGAAAGCTGCTGCTGATATTGCCTTATCGGCGGATGGCAAACATCTTCTGGTGCCGGATATGAAAGCCGGCAAATTACTCTATCTGCCGATACATTAAAGACTGAGTAATAAACCGGGGCCTGTAAGCAGGCCCCGGTTTTTTTATGCCTGTCATTTTTACAGGCAACCACCGCAGCGATACGTTGTCTGTTATCTTAGAGATTAAGCAAGTGCAACCGGGGGAATGCCCCATGATATTTGATTTTGAAGAATGGGCGCAGTTAGCGAAACAGGATCAGGCCGCATTTGAAAGAAAGCGCGCCGCAACGATTAAACAGGCTATTGAAGATTCTGCCCATAGTGAGCGGGAACGGCGCATGCTTCATGGTCTGCAGTTTCGGGTTGATATGGTGCGTCGTAAACACAAACACGCGCTCGGTGCCTGTATTGAGATATCGGATATGCTGATGGACCACTTTTATCAGCTGGCTCATCTTGATATGGAAGATATCGCTCGACAGGCTACTCCCCCTGAGCAAGATTCAAACTGCCGGATTCTGCCGTTCAAACCGGTCAGTCATCACAACAAAAGAACTCTTAAACAGTAAGAGTCAATTTCCCTTTTTCCCAAAAAAAGTCTTTCACATTACTCACAATTTCTGTGGAGAAGCATGTGGATAAGTTTCTGGTAAGTTGCTAAGTGACTCTTTTGTGACAAGCTTTAAAAATTGGTTATTTTTTAACCATCACTGAATTTCCGAGGCTTGACAAATTGAACTGATTCGCCAGGGCGAGATCAGTTTCAATGACTTAGCGAAAAGCCTCTTTTTGCAATAGCATTTTTTTCCTTTCCACGCCCCAGCGATAACCGGACATTTCACCATCCTGTCGAATCACGCGATGACAGGGTATCGCTAAAGCCAGTAAATTCGCGGCACAAGCGCCTGCTACCGCACGAACAGACTTAGGTGAACCAATCTTTTCGGCGATTTCGCTATAGCTTCGGGTTTCCCCCGCAGGCACCGTTTGAAGCGCCTGCCAGACCCGTTTCTGAAACTCGGTTCCTTTGATATCCAGTTCGATATTCAGGGCTGATTCGGGCCACTCGGCATAGTTCAACACACGTTGCAGACGGGACAGCAAAACCGCATTTCCTGCCCCTTTTCGAGCATGTGGATATTTCTGTTTTAACCAGTCGACCAGTTGCGACGGTTCATCACCGAGTGCGATAGCACAAACGCCCTTTTCACTCATCGCCACCAGCACACAGCCGAGCGAGCAACTGCCCAGTTCGTATTCAATCATGTTATGCCCTCCCATCTGCTACAGCCACTATCGTGCGGCTCATGAACTTTCCTCGGCGTTTCACTCTCAAAATAAGCATTAATACGTTATTATCTGACTATACACTCAATCAGCAACGGAGCAGAGCCTTGAGACTGAGTATCCTGTTTAGCCTCTTGTTTATCTCTTTCAGCAGCCTGGCTGGCGGACTACCACCGGGTGTCTATCAGCATAGCGATGACACATTACAGAAATTGTATTCAGAGCTGCACTATCTGAATCAGGTAGGTCGTGAGATTCATCAAAAATATGATGACAAGATTGCTCAAGATCCCACGCAAATGCGTTTTTGTCAGGGGGAATACGGTTACATCGGTTCACGGGCTAAAGCCACCATTGGCATCGCCAACCGGCTGGATAGCCCCAATAAAGAGGAATATGTTGCCACCGGCTGGCAGGCCTTCGAGTGCATCAAATGCAGTGGCGAAGTCAGTCAGTGTGATGCCATTCCGCCAACACTGGAAACCATCAAGGCTGAATACAAAGCCCAACAGTAAGTTCAGTCAAATGCAGCCAGAATGGCACAGGGTTTAGTTTTAGCCCCACAGGCACACTCAGTGGCCAGTTTCTTCAAGCTGTCTCTTGCCTGTTGCAGATCTTTGATCTGCTGTTCCAGTGCCTCAAGCCGACTCACCGCCAGTTGATAGGCCTGCTCATGATCCTGGCTGGCATCAAGCTGAATTAAGGTCTTAACTTCACTCAACCTGAAGCCCGCTTCCTGGGCTTTGCGGATAAACCGCAATTTCCGGATGTCTTCATCTCCGTAACGGCGAATGCCCGATTTTGTATCAGGAATCACGAGCAGTCCCTGACGTTGATAAAACCTGACGGTTTCGACGCTGACACCAGCAGTGGCCGCAAATTTTCCAATTGTCAGTGATGTTGATGTCATGATGTCTTGACTCCGTACCTTGGTACGTACTTTATAGTCTATATTGTCGCTGTTGCTCAAGTTCACTCTGATGGCAGCAGAGACAGCAAAGTTTTACATTATGACTGTGCCCGCAATATTTTATCCGAAGGAGATAGCATGGCAATTGATCCGGTATGCGGTATGACTGTTGATGCAGACAACGCGCGCTATCACGCGCGGCATAATCAGCAGGATTATGTGTTCTGTTCCCAGCATTGCATGAATAATTTCAAAGCCGATCCAGAACGTTACCTCAAGCAATCAGAGGCAGATCACAACTGCTGTGGAGGTGATGACAAAGCACCGCACACTGAAAAACAGCAACACAGCTGTTGTGGCAGTCATGAACAGGCTCACAGACCAGCAGCATCACGACAAGGCAGTGGCGATTATATCTGCCCGATGTGCGAAGGCGTGCGCCAGGCAGGACCGGGCAGTTGCCCTAAATGCGGTATGGCCCTGGAGCCCGAGTCACCGCAACTGGGGAACACCAGAACTGAATACACCTGCCCGATGCATCCGCAAATCGTTCAGGATCATCCCGGTAACTGTCCTATCTGTGGCATGGCGTTGGAAGCGAACACAGTCGAAGTCGAAGAGGACAACAGTGAGCTGAAAGATATGTCCCGGCGCTTCTGGATTGGCGCAGTGTTAACGCTGCCGGTGTTTATCATCGCGATGCTGCTGGATATGGCTCCCGCCCTATTGCCCGCCAATATCTCAACACAGAGCTGGTACTGGCTGGAGTTTGCACTTGCGACACCGGTTGTACTCTGGGGTGGCTGGCCATTTTTTGTCCGTGCAGTGCAGTCAGTCAAAACCATGAACCTGAATATGTTCACACTGATTGGCCTCGGTGTCAGCGTCGCCTGGTTATACAGTGTCATCGCACTGATTTTCCCGGATATTTTCCCTGCCACCATGCGGCACGCTGATGGCAGCGTCGCCGTTTATTTTGAGGCTGCAGCAGTTATTACCGTGCTGGTTTTGCTGGGGCAGGTGCTTGAACTGCGCGCCCGCAGTCAGACCAATACCGCAATCAAAATGCTGCTGGGCCTTGCGCCCAAAACAGCCAGACTGGTGACAGAGGATGGTGAGGAGCAGGATATTCCTCTTGAAGAGGTCCGGGTCGGCCAGCAGTTGCGGATTCGTCCCGGAGAAAAAATACCGGTTGACGGCACGGTGATAGAGGGTAATAGCAGTGTTGATGAATCCATGGTCACCGGTGAGCCAATACCGGTCAGTAAGCAAAAAGATGACAAGCTAATCGGTGCTACTGTCAACGGTACCGGAAGCCTGCTGATGCGTGCTGAGCGGGTCGGCAGTGACACCCTGCTTTCCCAAATTGTGCATATGGTGGCCGAAGCGCAGCGCTCACGCGCGCCAATTCAGAAACTGGTCGACAAAGTGGCGGCCTGGTTTGTGCCCGCAGTGGTGCTTATCGCTATCCTCACCCTCGGCGCCTGGTTTATCTGGGGGCCAGAACCGAAACTGGCGCATGCCATCGTCAATGCCGTTGCTGTGTTAATCATTGCCTGTCCCTGTGCCCTGGGTCTGGCGACGCCGATGTCGATTATGGTCGGAACCGGTCGCGGAGCCTCAATGGGCGTCTTGATTAAAAATGCTGAAGCGCTCGAAGCCATGGAGCAGATTGATACCCTGGTAGTAGATAAAACCGGCACGCTGACCGAGGGTAAACCGAAGCTGGTCATGGTTGAGTCAATGACTGATCTGGATAACAGCACCCTGCTCACTCTGGCTGCCAGTCTGGAACAAGGCAGTGAACATCCGCTTGCGATGGCGGTAATTGAAGGTGCCAAAGAAAAAGGCCTGAGCTTATCCAGGCTAAACCGGTTTGACTCTGTAACCGGCCAGGGTATTAAGGGCGAGATTGACGGTCACCCTGTGGCATTGGGTAATACTGCCCTGTTTACCACGCTGGGAATAGATTCAGCGCCATTCCAGGAAAAAGCAGAGGCTTCTCGCAAACAGGGTCAGACCGTGATGCTGATTGCGGTTGATAATCAAGCGGCCGGCCTG
>JABURN010000250.1 GCA_014762585.1 Methylophaga sp. | reverse complement strand
TGGTTGATTTCCAGCACCTGCTCAGGCGTCAGCATGCCGTGAGATTCCATCAGTTGCCCCAGTGTCCATTGCAACTGATGCTGCATCAGCATGGGCTCAACCTCCCAACGGACCAGTTCATGCATTTGTGCAACAGGCTTGGGCTTTTTGGCTGAGACCGGCAGCTCTATCATCGCTGTCATCACCGACGGCGTCAGAACAATGACATCTTTACCGGACCAGCCCTGCGTTTTCAGAGAACTCAGTACCTGACTGAAAGCCACAGCTGGATCCATGCTATCTGAGCTGCCCGTGGCCTGAACCTGGAGCTTTTTCCCGGCCTTACCAAACACTGCAGCTTTCATAGACAAGCCTGTCCACTCGCAAACCATCACGCTGCTGCCGGGAAGAAATGTCAGTTTATCTCTCAGGTTTTTCAAATTCATTGCGGTTGTATATTCCAGCGAATTGGGCCGAGCTGATAGCGTGGCAATAATTTCAGTAGGAAAGGATCACTTTGGATTTGAGGACAATCATTATCCGCATCCGCCAAACCATCGTTGCAGACAAGTTCTGCCAGGTAATAGCCTGCAGGCAACTCAGCGTTCAGTGTGGAGCCTGATTCAACTGCGACTGTGTAGTCATAAAAGCCGCCATTTGGGGGAATTGATGAAGTCGGTGGAGTGAAACTAAAATCAGAATTGCTATATACCTGTGAGGCAGTTCCGCTGGCTGAAAGGGTAAAAGTCCAGCGCATATCATCCCAGTTGTAATCCGACGCAGACTCAGTGATAGCACTACTTGCAGAAGTGTTGGTAAAACGCAGTCGGAATGAATTCGGTAACAACCAGTCATTGTCGACCAGAAGGTAATCGGTGAACTCACTGGGATAATCGTCAAAGTCGTCGTTCAGATCAAAGCCAGAGCTTTGCACCGTGAGATTCATCGGTCGTGGGAATGGAACAGGCGGCGCGGTGACCGTCGGGTCGTAACTGTCGACATCCACAATAGCCGCGGACTCAGATAAGGTCCAGGTCCAGCCATAGTTTTCGCTGCCGTCATCATTGTTGTAACCATCAGGAAACGGCCGGTCACCGTTAGCCAGCGGATTCACCTGTATGTAAGGTCCCCACCAACCCTGACGAATACCATTGTCAGTGACAACGGGTTTACGTAGCAGCAGTTTATTATTTGTACTACAGGGTGATTGGTAGTGAGTGTCAGGTGCACTGACACTGTCTGTGAAATCCAGTTCAGGCCCGGTGAGCTCCATCAGGCAGTAAGGCAGCCTGCCATTATCTACCACAAACCCCGTCAGCTCAGGCTGACCATTAATAGTGCGTTCACTGCTTTGAATAATGGCTTTACGAATTATCTCGAGCCTTCGCTGCGTTTCATCAAACAGGGCTTGGTCTTCGATACTACGAGTGAACAATAGGCCAGCAGAAGCCAGTAAACCTACCAGAAACAGCACCAGCACGAGCTCAAGTAATGTAAAACCGCGAGACATTGCTGTGTTTTGAGGTTGATAATGAGCTGCTGGTATTGTCATCTACATTACCTCAGTAGACACAATACAAAATCATCATTTTGTGGGATGCAAGGATCATCAAGGATGTCTGGATCGGAATTAGTCTGGGCCACATCATAAGTATTGATTTGGCTATCCAGTATGCCATCAGGCCCTTTACTCACAATGCGAGCAATATCAGCAGGTAGAATGTCAGTCGTATCATCAAACGCGGCGTTATTAGCCGCAATGCAAACATAATCTCCACTGGCATCAACCGCATAAGCGCCGTTATCATTTTCGCAGCGGTAAGTCTGATCAAATGCTAGTTCGGCTTGTAACAACACATAGGCATTACCCCAGCCGTCGGTGAGTCCTTCCTGACTGATATATGGACCATTCCAACCCTTTTGGCTGCTTCGGTCCCAGGTCAAATCCACAAAGTCGGCAACCTCGTATGGAAAGGTGTTAAGCATATAGAGCGCATTGGAGGCGACGACTTGACCCACATTCTCGAGATCATCGGCACACCATGTCTCCCACTCAGCTGCACTGGCACCGCTCGGCGGCAGCACAAAAGCATCAATAAAGCCGGTATCACCGAAGTCAGTTCGAAAATCCAGGGGATTAAATACACCGGGACGGTATATGCGGCAGGGTAATTCTCGGTTATCGCGCCTGAACTGTAGCAGGGCTTTTTGCAATTCCGCCATTTCGAGGCGGGTGATATTTTCGCGAGCCTGTTCTTCATTGCCGTCAAAGGCGTTGATGGCAGCAATGCTAAGCACACCAATCATGACAACAATGAGCAACAACTCGATAAGGGTAAAACCTGACTGCCTAAAACGAGCCAGATTATGGTGAGAGGCAGGTCGGCAAAACAATAAAATCCGCATTTACTTGTTTCCGATCAAATTGGATGGGGAAAAGCGGGGCTTGCGCCCCGCTTTAGTTTGGCTTAGATGATTAATCGATATTAGTCGTCGTCACCACCTGATTGACCAGCAGCAGCCAGTGCGTTCAGAGAGTCAATGTTTTCACCATCAGTAGCGATGACTGCCAGCAAACGGGCGGATTCGAGATATTCCCATTGGCCTGCATTATCTTCGTCTTCAGTACCAACCAAGAAGAGACCGATGAAGCGAGAATATTCCTCTTCTGGATTAACCACGCCTTGACGTGCATAGGTTGGAGATTGTGCAATCGCAACATTACTTAGCGCAGTACTGGCAGCAGCATCACCACCAAAGCCCAGTGCTACAACAGCGTGACATTCATCACCTTCCAATAAATCAGCGTAACTGTTTTGAATTTGGTTGCTTGTGAAACTAGTGTTATCAAATGTATTAGTTGGGTAACTTTCAAAGTTACAAACTTTATTTGGAATTACTGATAAGAACCCTGGTAGTTCGTTATCTGGGGATTCCATTTCAACTTCAGTTGCACCTGTGGTAACGCCATCGCCTGGATTAGTACTTTCATTATGAGCACGGTTAGGAGATACATCAGGATCCAGAGCACCTGTGCCGTTGATGGTTTGAAGTTCCTCAATCCCGGCATTAACAAATGCATTTCGAAGGCTTGCGCTCGTCGCTGCAGAAGTATCCCAAGCAGCAAGGAAACTCAAAGAAGCCTCAGGCAGGAATGGAACCGCAGAAGCAGCAGAGTCAACAGCTAGATTGTCCCATTGGTTGGGGTAATTGCCTTCAACCGCCTTGTAAGTACGAATCGCACGGTCAATAGTCGCAGCAGAGTTAGCACCAGCAGCAGCCTGGGCATTATCACCCACGTTTTCATAAGCGATCAGTGCACCGGTGGCGATAACAGCCAGCAGGGCGATAACGACCAGCAGTTCAAGCAGGGTAAAACCTTTTTGTTTGGCTTGCAGCTTATGTCCTTTAGCACGCAGTTTTTCGTCTTTAATGACTGACAGGTCCGCTTTGCGGAACTTGGCAATCGATGCTTTCATTTGGTTGATGTTCATTATATCTCTCTCAGGGTTAATGCCTCAGCCACCCCCAGTGGCTTATCGGTCATGTGTTTAGGAACTTATTGTTTTGGATGTGACCCTTTCACACTCCCAGGTAGGCCATGTCCATCTCAGAAAAAGTTATGACGACGCTCCCTGCTCACCGGGGAAATCAATCACGTAACGGTATTGTTTTCCACAGTGCAGAATGACTTCCTTTTGCCGACGCTTGAGGATTTTGACCTCGACCCGAATATCGCCGTAACCGTCATGTGCCAGGATGTCATCCACCAATTCCAGCAACTTGGCTTTTACAGGTTGTTGATCAGTGTCGACCTTGGCATTCATTGACTCAGTTACTCCGCTTGGTTTCGGTGAAAATGATATTAGGCTAATCAGGAACAGTTCCCTATAGGAATAATTCCTAAAGTTTGCTGCGGTTCACATTCTTCATTCGCCCCATTAATTTTTTATTTACTTTCATTCACTTAAAAAGGGAGACACTAACGCTATCTATCTAAAAACATTCCAGTTCAGCCCACATAGGCAAGGCTCACACAGCTCGGAATGGACAATTTCATTGCTGTTTATCTGCCGCTTCCTGTAATAGGAAAACCAGCGGTACCACGACCGTGCGACCTTTAATCATCTCACTCGTCACCAATGGCAGATAACGCGGCGGGTAGTCGGGGAACTGTTTTATCGCCATACGCATCATTTCCATGCCGGCTTGTTTTTGATCGTTCATCACCAGTAGCGTTGCATGCGTATAGGTTTCAGATTTACCGGGCCAGAAATGGACCACTTTTTGATTAATGGCTAGCTTGTCAGCCAGTAATTGAGGGTGATTGGGCAAAATACGGATAATGACGTTATCAACGAACGGGGTTAGCGGTGATGACTGGCGCATCGTATTAAGCTGGTCCAGAATGCCGTTTATCTCTGTTTCCTCCACCTGCTTGAGTTTGAATGCCATCAGAGTCTGTTCCAGTTTGTGATAATGCTGAAGCAGATTACCCATCGACCAGGCAGCGAATACCAGTACGCCGATAAACAGCACCGGGGTCAGTTGCAAACGCTTTCTCAGAACTGACTGCTCGCCAAGGCCCAATGCCAGGGAGGCGATGACCAGGAAGTAGGCATACCAGAGTGGATATTCCAGTAGGCTGTGAATACCCAGCACTGCCAGCAGAGCAAGCAGCCACCAACGCTCCGGGGTAAACTCGCCAAGCCGTTGCCTGAATAACCACCAAATGACGCCACCGAGAAACAGAAACGCAGCAAGAATACCCATCTCAGCCATGAGTTGAAATACGATATTGTGAGCATGATTGGTGAGACCGGTCTGGCTGGGGTATTGGTCTGTCACATTGAAATTATGCCAGCCAAACTCTCCCCAACCAGCTCCCAATACTGGATATTGCTGGAACAATAGCCACGCCTGCTCGAGATAGATAAGACGGTGGGATTCACGCCCCATGTTAGCTGCGACCCTGTCTACGGGTGTGGAGGACACCTCCAGGAAGGTCATCAGAGGTATGACTAACTCAGCCACAATATAAAAGGGAATCAGCAGCAACAGGTGTTTTGCCTGTGCCCTCGTTTCAATTTGTTGGCAACGGCCAGCCAGCCACCACCCCAGTAATGACAGCACGATAATATATAGCACCGCCATTCTTTGCCCGGTATAGGCCAGCCCCAGCACAAAAATAAATGCCAATAAAGCGGCACCGGACTTCCTGATTCGGTAGCTGATAAAAAGATAAATGATAGAAGCAAGGCCCAGCGCAAGGTAGTTGGCCAGGTGGTTGATTTGTCCGATATGAGAAGCGGAGTAATCTCTGATAAAAAAGGACCAGGGATCTTTTTCAGCAAGGCCCATTTTAGCCAGTACGATGATCGCCATTGAGATGATGCCACCGGCGATAACCGCCCAGGCTAGCGTAGGCACGATTTTTTCTAGAGAAACACGTTCTCTGAGGTTCGCCCCCAACACCATCATCAGTGCAGCCAGCCCAAGATAAAGCATGATTAAATAATGGTTTTGCCAGTAGAGGGCTTTGCCGAGGGGGATTTGAATACCGAGCAATAGCATCAAACCAATCGGCACGAAAGCAATCATTGGGAAAACAAAATCTGCCGGTGGTTTACGCAGTAGAAAAATTGCAGCGACCAGCCCTAACAACGCGGCAATCCACTCATTATAAAAAGTTGCAATAGGTGGGTAATGATGCGGCGATAAAAATGGCACCACACACATCAGTGCCAGCATAAAAACACTGAAACGGGCAAGATAAGAACGTGGTTGTTGGTCGTTGGAGGTTACTGCAGTCATTGACTGAATCCCACTGAATGGTTTGAAAAATCAGTCAATCTTAGTGAGGC
>JABURN010000090.1 GCA_014762585.1 Methylophaga sp. | reverse complement strand
CGCGACCCCAACCTTGGCAAGGTTGTGCTCTACCAACTGAGCTATTCCCGCTGAGGAAGTGGAGCATTATAGGAGCTTAAATTTTTATGTCAACCCTTATTCAGTAACAAAGGCAGCGCGGCTCGCAAATAATTCCACATCGACTGTAAAGTCAGCCAGGCCGCCAGATAAAGCAGTACCACACCGACTTCAAAAATTGGCAATCCGAATAAGGGTTTATAGAAAATCAGGCAGCCGATAGCCACCATCTGGAAGGTCGTTTTCCATTTTCCCATCTTCGATACCTTGACCACATTACGCTGCCCCAACTCGGCCATCCACTCGCGCAATGCGGAGACAGTCAGCTCTCTGGCGATGATGAGAATCACCGGAATCAGCACATACCAGACCGGCGATTTGAAGAGAATCATGACCAGAGCCACCACCACGATCAGCTTATCTGCAACCGGATCGATAAAGGCGCCGAAGGGAGAAGTCTGATCCCATTTCCGGGCAAGATAGCCATCCAGCCAGTCAGTCACCGCAGCGACCACAAACACCACGGTTGCCCAGATACTTGCTGACTCAAGTGGCAGGAAATACAGCAGCACCAGCACCGGAATCAGGATGATGCGGAGTAAACTCAGGATATTGGGCAAATTCAGCATGGTTTTCACTAATTATTCAAAATCGTGCTTATCTTAGCACTAAGCGTTTATATAAACAGAACGGGCTAGCAAAATCTGAGTTTCAGCTCATGGCAGGCGCTACTCAGCACCATGGAAAACATCGTAAATTTTCTGTGCCAGAGACTGGCTGATACCATCCACTTTGCTGAGATCTTCCACCCCGGCCCGCTGCACTTCCTGCAGTCCGCCAAACTGTTGCAGCAGTTTCTGCCTGCGCTTGGGTCCCAGCCCTTCAATCTGCTCCAGCGTTGAGGTTTTCCTGGCCTTGGCGCGACGCTGACGATGACCGGTAATCGCAAAACGATGCGCCTCATCTCTGACCTGCTGCAGCAAATGCAGCGCCGGCGAATCAGCAGGCAGTGTCACCTCGCCATCACGACCGACCAGAAACAGGGTCTCTTCCCCGGGCCGACGTTCCGGACCTTTGGCAATACCGAGAATCGGCAGGTCAGATAAATTCAGTTCCGCCAGCACCTCTCTGGCTTCCTTAATCTGACCTTTACCACCATCAATCAACAATAAATCGGGTCGCTTGCCCTCACCTTTCTGCAAGCGGGTGAAACGACGACTCAATGCCTGGTTCATGGCCGCATAGTCATCCCCGCCGGTAATGCCTTCAATATTGAATTTGCGGTAGTCAGCCTTAATCGCTCCCTCCAGTCCAAAGACCACACAAGACGCCACGGTTTTCTCACCACGGGTATGACTGATATCAAAGCATTCAATCCGTTTGGGCAGTTCTTCCAGATCCAGCGCGTCCTGCAAGGCTTCAAAGCGCTGCAGCAGGTTGGAGCGACTGCTCAGGCGATGGGTCAGGCTGATATCGGCATTGGTCATTGCCATTCGCATCCAGCGGACACCCTGGCCGCGCTTGGGCAGACGCAGGCTGACTTTATGGCCGGAGTCGCTATGCAGCACTTCTTCCAGCAGGGTCATATCAGCGGGTTGATGACTGAGCAGGACTTCGGCGGGCACATTTTTACCCAGGTAATACTGTGGAATGAATGCTTCCAGCAGCTCTTCCGGTGAACTGTCGGCAGAGCCCTTGGGGAAGAAACTTTTGCTGCCAAGATTTCGGCCACCACGGATAAAGCAGACTTCGACCACCGCCATGCCATCACGAACAATGGCAGCAAGCACATCAAACTCACCCTGGGCCGAGCTGACATACTGACGCTCCTGAATCCGCCGCAATGCAACAATCTTGTCGCGAATCGCTGCGGCCTGCTCAAAATCGAGCCGCTGGGAAGCCGCTTCCATATCGCGGCTCAGATCATCCATCACCTGCTGGTTTTTGCCTTCAAGGAACATGATGGTGTGTTCCACATCTTTTTTGTAATCCTGTTCTGAGATATAACCAACGCAGGGCGCTGTGCAGCGCTTAATCTGATACTGCAGACAGGGGCGTGATCGGTTGTGATAATAGCTGTCTTCACATTGACGGACCGGAAACAGCTTCTGCAACAGGTTCAGGCTCTCACGCACCGCACCGGCACTGGGATAAGGGCCGAAATATTTGCCTACCTTACGTTTAGCACCACGATGCAGGCTTAACCTCGGAAAACTGTCACCGGAAATAAACAGATAGGGATAGCTCTTATCGTCACGCAGCAGAATGTTATAACGCGGCATCAGCTCCTTGATCAGATTATTCTCAAGGATCAGTGCCTCATTCTCGGTATGGGTGACGGTGGTTTCAATGGCCGCAATCTGGGCCACCATGACCTGTGTCTTGGCAGTGAGACCGGTTTTCCTGAAGTAGCTGGAGACCCGCTTTTTCAGGTTTTTGGCTTTACCGACATAAATGACCGTCCCGGTGTCATCAAGCATGCGATAGACACCGGGACGGCTGGTCAGGTTTTTCAGAAATGCGGCTGAATCAAACCCCGCCTCTGCATGTGATGCATTGGCTTCAGCCATAAATTGTCGTTAATGCTTCGCTTCGTTTTTTTTAGGTGAATACTGGCGCTGATAACATTTGTGCGCCTGAAAAAAACTGTTTGCTGACAAGCCCAGCAGAATCACACCGCCAATCAACGCCGGCACATCTTCATAAAAAAAGTAGAACATGGCTAAAGCAGCAATGAGTTCGCAGCTGCCAATCACTTTCAGCAATACAACGTTTTCTATTCTTTTCATTATAGTCTCTCTCTCGCTTCCCTGCCGGATTCTGCTTGGGGCTTATCAGCTGACTTTTAATTGTTGGGTTCCAGCTGCTGTCCGGCAAGGCTCTATCAGTGGCAATCAACCCCACAAAATGCAGGGACTAATGTGCCCTGATTTCCCGCTGCTGACAAGCATCAAAGCGAGAAACGGAAAATAATCATCGTCTCATCCTGTGAAATCAGCGCTAAACAGAGACCCGAGTTTATGTGAAAATAAGCGCTTTACCCGACACCTGATCATCGTGGCCAAAACCCAAAACACACTGCTCAACCCCAAGCTTCCCGCCAACAATAAGAACGCATTGTATGCCGGTCAACTCTATGGCAGCGCACAGGGTTTATTACTGGCTAAAGCCGCACAGCAGCATGAAGGTCCGCTGCTCGTCGTGACCGATGACATGGCAACGGCACACCGGCTGGAAACCGAAGCCAGATTTTATCTGGGTGACAACAAACGCACTATTCTGCATTTCCCGGACTGGGAAACCCTGCCCTACGATACCTTCTCACCGCATCAGGATATTGTCTCTGAGCGCCTGCAAACCCTGCATCAGTTGCCAGGTTTCGAACAGGGTATTTTATTTGTGCCGATTGCCACCCTGATGCAACGCATCGCCCCGCGCAGCTTCCTCGAAGGCAACACCCTGATGCTGGAAACCGGCGATCAGTTTGATATCGAACAATGGCGCATGCGGCTGGAGAAGGCCGGTTACCGTAATGTTTCGCAGGTGATGGAACACGGCGAATTTACGGTACGTGGCGCTATCATCGATCTGTACCCGATGGGTAGCAGACTCCCTTACCGTATCGATCTGTTCGATGATGAAATCGATACGCTGCGCACTTTTGACCCGGAAACCCAGCGCTCTATCAAAACCATCGATAAAATCCGCCTGTTGCCGGCCCGCGAATTCCCGATGACCGAAGACGGTATACAGCTTTTCCGTCAGCAGTTCCGCCGCCATTTCGAAGGTGATCCACAGCGCAGTTTTATCTACCGCGAAGTCAGTGAAGGCAACCTGCCCGGCGGTATCGAATATTACCTGCCTTTGTTTTTTGAAGAGACCAGCACCCTGCTGGATTACCTGCCGGACAACACCCTCATTGTCAATGTCGCCGATCCGCATCACGGTGCCGACAGCTTCTGGCAGGAAGTCAGCGAGCGTTATCGCCAACACCGTGTGGATGTGGAAAGGCCCTTGCTGGAACCGCAGGTGGTATTTGTGCCGGTCGAAGACCTGTTTGGTCGCTTCAAGCAGCATCAGCGCCTGCACCTGCAGAGTTTCGAGCAGGAAGATAAAGCCGGTCACAGCAATTACGCCAGTGTCACACCACCCCAGCTGACGATGAATGTACGCCGGGAGAAACCCTGCGAGGCTCTGGAGCAGTTTATTGAGGGCTTTGACGGCCGAATCCTGTTTGCTGCCGAAAGCGCCGGTCGTCGCGAAACCCTGCTGGATATGCTGCGTCAGCATGATATTCAGCTGAAAACAGTGAAAAACTGGGATGAGTTTATTGAAGGCGACGACAAACTCGCGGTGACGGTGGCGCCGCTGGAGCAGGGCCTGATTCTGCCTGAAACCGGCATTGCCGTCATCGCTGAAGCCCAGCTGTTCGGGCAGCAGGTCATGCAGCGCCGTCGCCGCAGCCGCAAGAAGCGCGACACTGATGCCATCATCCGTAACCTCGCTGAGCTGTCAGTGGGTGATGCCGTGGTGCATGAAGACCATGGTGTCGGCCGTTATCTCGGCCTGCAGACGCTGGATGTCGGTGATGTCACCGCCGAATACATGACCCTGGAGTACGCCAAGGGTGACAAGCTGTATGTCCCCGTCGCGTCACTGGATTTGATCAGCCGCTACTCAGGTGCGGCGCCGGAACTGGCCCCACTGCACAAACTCGGCACCGGTCAGTGGGAAAAAGCCCGTAAGCGTGCTGCTGAAAAAGCCCGTGATGTCGCAGCAGAACTCCTTGATATCTATGCCCGCCGCGCCGCCAATAAGAAAAACCCGATGGCAATGCCGGGGGAAGATTATGCTGCCTTTGCCGCTGCTTTCCCGTTTGAAACCACGCCGGATCAGCAGGATGCCATTGATGCCGTGATCAAGGATATGCTGTCCGAACATCCGATGGACAGACTGGTCTGCGGTGATGTCGGTTTCGGTAAAACCGAAGTGGCCATGCGCGCCGCCTTCCTCGCGGTACATTCGGGTAAGCAGGTCATGGTTCTGGTGCCAACCACCCTGCTCGCCCAGCAGCATTATGAAAACTTCAAAGACCGTTTTGCCGACTGGCCGGTGCGGGTCGAGGTTCTGTCACGCTTCCGTTCCAAGAAAGAACTGGATCGGGTGAAGTCGGCCATCAGCGAGGGGCATGCCGATATCGTGATTGGCACCCACAAACTGTTGCAGCAGGATATTGAACCCAAACGACTGGGCCTGTTTATTCTGGATGAAGAACATCGTTTTGGCGTCACCCAGAAAGAACAGCTCAAGAAATACCGTGCCCAGATTGATGTATTGACGCTGACCGCCACACCGATTCCACGCACTTTGAATATGTCGATTTCCGGCATTCGTGACCTGTCGATTATTGCCACGGCACCGGCACGGCGACTGGCGATTAAAACCTTTGTGATGGGCTGGGACAGTGAGCGGATCCGGGAAGGCATGCTGCGTGAAATCAAGCGTGGTGGCCAGGTGTATTTCCTGCATAACAAGGTTGAGGATATCGATCGCGTCGCCCGCGAAGTCGAAGCGATTCTGCCCGAAGCCAAAGTCGCTGTGGCCCATGGCCAGATGCGCGAACGTGAGTTGGAGCAGGTGATGCTCGACTTCTATCACCAGCGCTTTAATGTGCTGGTCTGCACAACCATTATTGAAACCGGTATCGACGTGCCCACCGCCAACACCATCTTTATCGACCGTGCCGACAAACTGGGACTGGCACAGTTGTATCAGATCCGTGGCCGCGTGGGTCGTTCTCATCACCGAGCCTATGCCTATCTGCTTACCCCGCCGCAAAACGTGATGACCAA
>JABURN010000108.1 GCA_014762585.1 Methylophaga sp. | reverse complement strand
GTCTGGATCCTGAAGTTTTTCCAGTAAAGTCTTTTCAGCCAGCGCTTCACGACCCGCCATAATATGGTCTGCAACCGGCCCTTCCAATACCGATTCCCAGAAACGGCGTCGCTGTGAAACATTTTCAAATTTCTGTTTGACCTTGTCGCGATAGCGGCCAACCAGATCACCCAGTTTGCTGTAGGAAGGCGGAATCAGCGTTTCCAATCTAGCACGTAGATTGCGCGCCAGAACGGGCGAATCGCCACCGCTGGAGACCGCTACCACGATAGGTGAACGGTCCAGTATCGATGCCAGAATAAAATCACAGTGATCTGGGCTGTCAGCCACATTCACCAGAATATTTCTGGCTTTGGCAGCTTCATAGACGGCCTCATTAACACTCGCATCATCCGTAGCGGCAATAACCAGTCTTTCCTGACTGAGTTGTGAGGCATCAAACCTTGCCTCCAGCCAATGCACTTGCTGATTGTCGACCAGCTTCTGCGTCGAGGCGGATAAAGCAGGTGCGACGATGGTAACAGTAGCCTGTGCTTTAACAAGCAGACCGGCTTTGCGGGCAGCAATCTCACCGCCACCAACGACCAGGCAAGGCTGTTGTTTTAAATCTAAAAATATCGGTAAAAAATCCATTATTGTGCTTTTAGAGGTAAAGAGAGGCCCTGAAGTACATAGGCGTTATCCAGGTTTTGCACTATGGCGACGAGGGTCAGGTCATGAAGCTTCCATGAAGGCTCCAATGGCAGCGAGTTTTGAATTTGTGTTGGATCACCATCGCTGTTGAGTTCAAATGGCCCCAGCCAACGTCTGACAAGATTCTGATGATTAAAGACCGCGCCGATATTATCACCACCATGAATTTCGCTGATGATATTGTCTTCGGTCAGGGCCAGATAAAGCTGACTGTTTGCCTGATTTTCATCGCCAAACACCGTGACCTCAGTGTCGATGTTAAGTGTTTCATCCGTTTTTTTGACTGTCAGGCTGATATCCGCTTCCGAATCAAAGCTGTTGATAAACTCAATCACATCAGTGCCATGCTCGCGCCAGTTATGGACCACTTCGCCACTGATAAAGATTTCCGGAGTAAAAACCGTCTGATACAGGTTCAGGCGGGCCATTTGACGCTGACGTTCGGTATAACGGGGCTTGGCGAAGCGGTCGATCCAGCCTTTTTTGTCATCGAGGTAGTCAACATGAAACCCGAGTACAATCAGCTCATTCTCAGTGATGCCCTGTTCCGGTAACTGATCGACCCAACGCTCTGCAGCGGGGCACAAACCACAGCCTTCGGAAACAAACAACTCCAGCACCGCGACTTGCTTGTCAGCGCTCTCAGCCTGCCACTGCTGGCCAAATGCTGACGCACTAGCCAGTAAACTGCTGATAAGCAATATGACTGTTCTCATTTTCAGCATAGTATTGCCCTGAAAACCCGCCTATTGTTCAGAAACTTGCGGTTCCGGCGAGTTCCACTGACTCACGTCAGTTATCTCTGCCAGTTCACGCATCACTGCCGTGGCATAAGAACCAGCGGGCAGGAAGAAGGACAGAGACAAGCCATCTTCACTGAACTCCCAGCTCAACTCCTGCGGTAACACCCGCAAAGGCCGCCTTTCCTGTTTGAGCCCGGCCTGTTCCAGACCCTGCTGCCAGGTTTGCCAGTCCGCCAGCACAGCATTTTCCAGCGCCAGACTGTCGGCTTGATTCGCTGCTCTGCCGCGCCCCCAAAGTGGCCCTGTAATATCAATGTCAAATGTATTCAAGCGCTCAGTGATGGTTTCATCAATGACTTCTGCCAGAAAAATACTGCTGCTTCCGGCCAGTTGCATCACATCACCCGGCACGCCTGTCTGCCAGTTCTGTTGGTTGATACGGGCTGACAGCACCTGATTGAACAGCCAGGATCGCGCTGCAGATAAAATCATGCTTTTCTGCTGGCGCTTTTTAGGCTTTCTGCCGGTTTCGAACCACTGCTGCGCCCTGTCCAGATTAGAAAAGTGGTGACCAAAGCGCTGTTCGGCAAAATAATTGGGTACCCCTTCGGATTGAATGCGCTCAAGACTCTGTTCCCAGACAGCGCTGTCGCCATCAATGCCAGTCAAAATCAGTGAAAAGCGGTTACCGGACAAGACACCCCGTTTCAGTTTTTTGTTATGACGGGTGAGTGTTTTGATTTGACATTCATCGGCTGAAAATAGCGACCAGTCAGGCTCTTCATGCCCTTCCGTTTTCACGGTAAACCATTGCGTGGTAACCGCATGTCGATCTTTCAAACCGGCATAGCCAACAGCCACATCCTCCACACCAGCAAATTGTGCCAGTTGTTTGGCGACCCAGTCGGTATTGCTGCCGGTTTTCTCTATCAGCAGCATAGCGTGACCGCCCTCACCGCTTGGTTCGAAAGGCAACTGTTCATCGACCCGGAAATGGTCCGGCTGCAAACGGATATTGGCGCGGCAACTGCCTGCCAGGGTGTTTACACGTTGTAATGAATTGAAATCAAATGCCATCAGGCTTTCCTCAACAGGACAACAGCATGCGCTGCAATGCCTTCCTTACGGCCGGTAAAACCCAGCTTTTCTGTCGTTGTGGCCTTGATATTCACTTCATCTTCGCTGACTGCCATATCGCTGGCGAGCAGGCTTTTCATCTCAGGGATGAACGGCGCCAGCTTGGGGGCTTGCGCGATCACGGTGGCATCGACGTTATTGACCACCCAACCACGTTCGAATAAGTCAGCCATCACCCGTCGCAACAACAGGCGGCTGTCGATATTCTTAAAAGCTTCATCGGTATCCGGGAAATGATGGCCGATATCCCATAAGCCGGCAGCGCCCAGTAAAGCATCACTAATGGCATGGATCAGCACATCTCCATCGGAATGGGCTTCCAGACCATGGCTGTGAGGGATCGTAACCCCACCAATGATTAATGGCCGGTTCTCAGCGAAGCGATGTACATCATAGCCGTGACCTATGCGCATTATTGTCCTCTGCTTTGTTGTTCCAGGTACAGGCTGGCGAGCGCCAGGTCCTGCGGTAAGGTAATCTTGATATTGTCCTGATGCCCTTCCACCATCATCGGTCGGAGTCCCATCAGCTCTACCGCGCTGGCTTCATCAGTCACCGTCAGTCCCTGCTCGGCGGCTGAATTTAGCGCCTGCTCTAACAGCTTCAGACGAAACATCTGCGGCGTGCCCGCACGCCATAAGCCATGTCGGTCTACGGTTTCAACAATAACGCCATTATCATCAACCCGTTTAACGGTATCCGTAACCAGTACCCCCAGAATACCGCCAACTTCATGCTCTCTTAATTGCAGCAGCATCTGGTCAATATCACTGTGACGAATACAGGGGCGAGCGGCATCATGCACTAACAGCCAGGGGTTATCGTCGGTTTTCTCAGCGAGCGCTGCCAGTGCATTGGCCACGGAATCAGAGCGCGCCTCACCGCCTTTTGTCAGCAGCAATTCACAATCGAGCTGAAGCGACAGTTCGGGCCACCACGGATCATGTTCCGCCAGCGCGACAACAATGCCATTAATTCGGGGATGTGAAGCGAGACGCTCCAGTGTGTGCTGAAGCAGAGCTTTATTATTGAGCTTGAGATATTGCTTGGGAATATCGGCGCCCATACGGCTGCCGATGCCGGCTGCCGGCACGACAGCCCATACGGCTTCACTTTTGCTCATCTTGCTCTTCTATGACATGAAAAAAGGTCTCGCCTTCTCTGATCATGCCCAGTTCACTGCGGGCACGTTCTTCCAGGGCATCGAGACCACTTTTCAAATCCTGAACTTCCGCAGCCAGTACCTGGTTGCGTTCAGTCAGCTTTTCATTATCGAGACGCTGTTTTTCCACCTGATGGTGCAAACGCAGCAGCGACGGCAGCCCGTCATGACTCAGCCATAATCGGTATTGCAGTAATACCAGCAGAATGGCCAGAAAAATCATGACGGGCTTAGTCATCAGGCCTTACTTGACGTTGAACGCCTTCATGCCCGGATAGCTGGCTTTATCACTCAGTTCGGCTTCGATACGAAGCAGCTGGTTGTATTTGGCAACACGGTCCGAACGTGACAAAGATCCGGTTTTGATTTGACCGGCATTGGTCGCCACAGCCAGGTCGGCGATGGTGGTGTCTTCGGTTTCGCCACTGCGGTGAGAAACCACGGCGGTGTAGCCATTTTCCTTGGCAAGGTTAATCGCATCCAGGGTTTCTGACAGCGTGCCGATTTGGTTGACCTTGATCAGAATCGAGTTAGCGACGCCTTTGTTGATGCCTTCCTGCAGAATTTTAGGGTTGGTGACGAACAGGTCATCGCCGACCAGCTGCACTTTGTCACCGATTTTATCGGTCAGCAGTTTCCAGCCTTCCCAGTCATTTTCATCCATTCCGTCTTCGATACTGATGATCGGGTATTTACTGACCCAGTCAGCCAGCAGATCGGCAAACTCGGCAGAAGACAAAGAACGGTTTTCAGAGGCCAGAACATACTGACCGTCTTTGTAGAACTCGGAACTGGCTGCATCCAATGCCAGCATGATGTCTTTACCAGCTTCATAGCCTGCATTCTTGATGGCCTGCAGAATCACTTCGATGGCAGCTTCGTTTGATGGCAGATCCGGCGCAAAACCACCTTCATCACCAACAGCGGTGTTAAGACCTTTGCTGTTCAGCACTTTTTTCAGTTCATGAAACACTTCCGCACCGTAGCGAATGGCTTCACTGATACTGCTGGCACCGACCGGCATAATCATGAATTCCTGCAGATCCACGCTGTTATCAGCGTGAGAGCCACCATTGATGATGTTCATCATCGGGACCGGCATCAGCGCTTCATCACTCTCTGCCAGATATTTGTACAGGGGCTTTTTCGCATCTGCTGCCGCAGCACGGGCAGTAGCCATTGAAATCGCCAGCAGTGCATTGGCACCCAGACGGCCTTTGTTTTCAGTACCGTCGGTTTCGATCAGTTTATTATCAACAGCACGCTGATCGGCAGCTTCCATACCCAGCACCGCTTCACGCAGTTCACCATTGACGGCAGCAACGGCTTTCAGGACACCTTTACCCAGGTAACGGGCTTTATCACCGTCACGCAGTTCCACTGCTTCACGCTCACCGGTGGAGGCGCCGGATGGTACCGCGGCACGGCCCATGGCACCGCTTTCCAGCACAACATCGGCTTCTACGGTTGGATTGCCGCGTGAATCAATAATCTCACGTGCTCTTACATCAATAATCTTGCTCAATGCTTTGCTCCCGTATATCAGAAATAAGTTTCAGGGACTTATCGCTTCGCCAGCAGGGCGTCTTCGATGTAGTCCTGTTGTTTAACTGTGCTATCGATGGCCTGCAGCGTTTCCAGCAAAGCGGATAACTGATGCAGAGGCCAGGAATTCGGGCCATCACTCAGGGCTTTTTCAGGCTCAGGATGGGTTTCCATAAACAGGCCTGCCACGCCGGTTGCCACTGCGGCACGGGCCAGTACCGGTACAAATTCACGTTGACCGCCGGAGGCACCGCCCTGTCCGCCCGGTTGCTGAACCGAATGAGTAGCATCAAATACCACCGGACAGTCCATGTTGCGCATAATGGGCAGACCGCGCATATCCGAAATCAGGGTGTTATAACCGAAAGAGGTGCCGCGTTCACACAGCATGATTTGCTCATTACCGGTCGACTTGGCTTTGGCAGCGACATGCTGCATATCCCAGGGGGCCAGAAACTGACCTTTTTTGATATTGACCGGCAGCCCCTGGCTGGCGACATTCACAATAAAGTTGGTCTGACGGCACAGGAAAGCCGGTGTCTGCAGTACATCGACGACACTGGCGACTTCGGCCAGCGGAGTGTCTTCGTGCCCGTCGGTCCAAACCGGCCGCATGAATTCTTTTTTGA
>JABURN010000030.1 GCA_014762585.1 Methylophaga sp. | reverse complement strand
CAGCTGGGAGAGCATCGCCCTTACAAGGCGAGGGTCGGGGGTTCGATCCCCTCAGCACCCACCAAGAAACCTTCCTTTATACAACAGTGCCGCTGAACCTTTTAGCGCTGTAAAAACTTCCGGTGTTTCTCTTCATTCTCTTTAGCTATAAGACAGTCATTCTGCTTATTGCCAGCGTCCTGTTTGCCCGCCACTATGCAAACAAGCAAAATAACCACGGTTATCAAAATTCTGGAAGCTTATGGAAAATAAAGCTGGCTCAGTCATGACCCTCTATCACTGGAATATTCTGATATTACCCAGTGAACAGGAAATTTTCGTCGGCTTGCGGCAACGTCCTGAAACGGTGCCACCCTTCAAACCCGCCGATGATGAGGATGAATTACTGCCATTCACGCTCAGAAACAGCAGCCCGATAAAAGAGTTTGACGAGGCTCGCGGACTCGGCTTCACCGAATCCGGACGTCGCTACGTCGTCATCGGCCAACCGAGTGATCCAACCGGCATGATAAGAATGAGTGTGAGTCAGATGATGCCTGCTGAGGATATTCGCTGGAAATTCCCTTTCGCTGATTAACCACGACGTAAATTTCACCGGCACTGACACACAGTGTCGTCATGAATTCTTCGCTCATCATCGGAAGTAACAGCCATATCGCCCGGGCCATTATTCGGCGTCTTCAGGACGCTGAACCGTCTGAAAAGATTATCGCAGTCAGCCGTGGTCAGCAGCCTGCAGAGTTAGAGGGTGTCGACTGGTATCAGTCTGATTATTCCGAACCTTCAATCGCTGAGCTGGTGAAACGTTTCACGGATTCAGCGCTGACCTTCAACCGGGTTTTTATTTGCCTGGGGATATTACACGATCAAAAAGTCAGTCCTGAAAAGCGACTGGAAGAGCTCAATTCAGACGCGATACAACACGTCTTTCAGATCAACGCCATAACCCCGGCTCTTTGGCTGAAACAACTTCTGCCACTGTTGAAACAGGCAAGGGGCTGCAAAGTCACTATCTTCAGTGCCCGGATAGGCAGCATTGGAGACAATCACCTGGGTGGCTGGTACAGCTACCGTGCCAGTAAAGCAGCACTGAATATGCTGCTCAAATCCACCGCTATCGAATACGCCAGACGAGCGCCCGCTGTGAAGTTACTCGCTTTTCATCCAGGGACAACAGACACGCCACTGTCACGACCTTTCAGTAAAAATGTGCCCGAAGATAAGCTGTTTCAGCCCGACTTTGTTGCACAAAGATTGCTTGAGATCCTTGACGGGCTTGAGCCTGACGGTGAATTAAGCTTTCTCGACTGGCAGGGTAAAACGGTCGCTTGGTGAGCCTGTTTATTGACCGGTGATTTCACTGAATATCTGGCGCATGATGGCCGGATCCACATCTTCTTCCAGAATTGCTGAAACCTGCAGCAGCCCGATCTGAGCACGCAAGTGTTGTTTCAAAGCCGCACGATGGAAATAGTCACGGGATTTTTCAAAATCAGGACGTTGCCCTTCCGTCTGCATTATCGCTTCTGCCAGCAAGGTTTCTGCCAGTGTATTTTTTTCTGCAGCCGCTTCTTCAAGATAGGCTTTGGATTTATCGGGGTCTCTTTCAACCAGATCGGTAACAGGTAATTGAAAGTTTTCAACGTAATTCTGCATTTTTGGCGAGGGCACCATCACCATGTTGGATAGCACTCTCCCTTCACCTTCCTCATTTGGCAAGCTATAGATCAGCCCCATTAATGTCTGTGAATGGACATTACCTTGCTCGGCGAGCGATTCGAGTTGCTCCAGATCCGCTTCATCGATCTGAGTGACCAGATCCATTGCGAACTTTTCATACTGATTGGGGTGTTGGTCGGCATCAATGCCACCAGTGGTGAACAGTTCAATCGCCACGGGAATATTCAGGCTGGTTTGATTTTCCTCTGCATTGAGTTGTAGGGGTATCAGGCTTATCCCGAAAAACAATGTCAGCATCATTTTCTGGTGAATAGTCATAATTCGCTCTCTCTTGGTAACGAAATAAAGACAGGCTGAAACTTGAAAAAGTCCCTGATCCACTGAAAAGCTGGAAGGTGTTGCTTCACCACCCCATGAATGGTGATTTGTGATCATAAAACTGAGCATCATTGAGGTGAGAGCCCCACTTTCCCCTAACCAAGCTCAATATGGATGCTGCCACAATATCAGCCACAAAGAATGTGGGTTGAGACTACTGCAATTCGTTTTCAAGGATATGCTGATACTCTCTGATACGCTGCACATAGCGGACCGGTTCAGTCCCCCTGGCATAGCCGTATTTTAGGTTTTGATAGTACTTCTTCTGGGAGAGTAAAGGCAGCACCTGCTTCATATCATGCCACTCATAGGGGTTTAAATTGAGCTGCCTGGCCAGTGACTGCGCATCATGCATGTGACCTCTACCGATATTGTAAGCAGCGAGTCCGAGATAGATTCTGTCGAGGTCTTTCACCCGGTCATCAAACCGCCCCATCATTCGTCTCAAATAGCGTGCGCCACCGATAATACTCTGTTTGGCATCAGTCCTATCCACCACATCCATGGCCTTGGCAGTATTTCTTGTCAACATCATGATGCCTTTGACGCCAGTAGGTGAAACTGCGTCGGGGTCCCAGTGAGACTCCTGATATGCCTGGGCAATAAGAGTCAGATAAGGCAAGTCGTATCTGTCTGCCGCCACCCGGAAAAACTTTTTATAACGTGGCAAACGTTTGTCGACACGACGTTTCAGCACGCTGACATCGACATAATCAAATTCTCTGAAGTAACCGTAATAACGGTCCCTCAGCTTGCTCATGGCTTTGCTTTTTTCAAACTCAGTAAACCATTGTTTCAGCTCAGCCTGTAGCTTAGCTGCGCCAGCGGGCAGGTACAGTGCAACAGGCTGTGATTCGGTCAGTTGCATCATGACGCGCAACTCAGGGAAATAACGTCGATTGATTTGCATGATTGTGGAATCGGCAACAGTGCAGTCCAGTTTCTGCTCAGCGACGTGCTCAAGTAACTCTTCGGTGGAGCGCTTCTCCGTCTCCTGCCATTCAAGCTGAGGATTCTTGTTCTGCTTGATTTCACTCAGCCTTTCCGAATAACTGCTGTCTGCCACAACGGTAATACTGACCTCAGAGAGCTCATCATAACCTTCAGGCTTATAGCCATCCCGATGGCAAACAAGCACCTGATGAACGCTATCGTAAGTCGGTCCGGGAAGAAATTTCTGATTTCTTGATGGCAGAACTGTTAAGCCGGCCGCAGCCACATCCGCACTGCCGTTTTCCAGGGCATCAAAAATATCACCGATACTGTCTTTAACGATAAACTTTGGCTCTAGATTCAAAAACTCGCTGTATCGTTGCCCCATGTCATACTCAAAGCCTGTCGGCTCTTCATCGGTATTGATATACCAGGTGGTAGGTGAGTTACGAGTAACAATTCGGAGCTCTCCAGAACTTTTGATTTCCTCCAGCGTGCGTTGCTTTCCGCTTTGCGGAGACTCGCCGCAGCCGGTCAGCATGATAAACGGGATGAGTATGAATAATCTGAAGTGATGCATGGTTCTAACATGACATCAACAGTCTCGTATTTCCAGACCGGCTCAAGCAGCTGAACACTCCAATCCATGGCTACCACTGGTTTTGGAGACGGTTGTAAAATAATGACTGCCCGCTAAACAGGCTTGTAAAAAACTCTGTTGCGCGCTACCTTCAGTATCAAGCTTCTCTTAAGGAAAGCAATAAAGATGACTACGCTTTCATTGTTGATTCTGACTGTCTCAAACCTGGCTTCAGCCCCAATTGAACGGAGCAATATCACGAGTTGCGCTTACCAGGCTGGTACCGCTTATGAGATTCAGCAGATCCGACAAAAAGAAGGACACAATTGGGAAGAGTTTGAAGCCAATATCATGCAGATCTACAGTGAGTCCAAGGGCCGCAAAGATTTGCTTGTCATCGCCGAGCGCGTATTCATCCAACCGGTCGAAACCGACGCCGATAGCATTCATGATCAGATTTTCAATGCCTGTGTCCAGCGTCAGCAAGGGACAGAACCCCTGACTTGAGCTGTTTATTTCAACTGTCTGCGTTCCTTACTTTTTCAGCCTGATTTCTGTGCTCGTACTTTGCATAATGTCTGTCAGTAATGACAAGTTAGTTCTTCAAAAGACTTGACGGACTGTAATCCCATATCACAAACATGAAATTATGTTGATTTGAAATCGCATCAGAATTTTGAATCCTGCTCTCCGCTGTGGAGAACACGCTATTTGTCAGGTTCCAGTGTGGTGGAATAGTGACTGGAAAAGAACCCTAGAGCTTACCCTGCGCCCGCCTGTAATCAGAAAAATCAACAACACGGGTATTGCGCTGTGTTGGAAGAGAGATTAACTCGGCAGTCTTGCCGTCAGCATGAAGATTACTGAGGATGATTTCTGTCTGTTGCAAGAGATTCTCGACCGGCGTCATGGCCTGTTCAGGACGAATCACCAGGCCGGCTATCAAGAAAGAGGCCCCCTCTTCGTCTTCGCTGGGATAATCTCGCATGATGGCCCGTTCAATACGTTGCATGAGGTTTTGATGACTATCAGCATCACTCTCTGCAAAAAACAGAAACTCGTCATCTCTGAATCTCACCACAACATCGCTCTGTCTCAAAATCTGGGCTAACTGATGAGCCAGTTGGATGTAGATTTTGTCATGCACTTCATGCAAAAAAGAACTGTGCTTGTCGTGACTGAGCCGGACATGACAGTGAACCAGCAGTCCCTGCTTTTGTTTCTGGCGGGATAGCCTCGACAGGGCTGAACTGATTGCCTTGAGTCCGGATTGACGGTTCATAATGCCGGTAACGGCATCAATCTGCAGCTTTTCCTGTAGTTTCTGATTGGCAACCAGTAATTCCAGTTGGGTTTTGATCAGACGTCGCCCCAACCGCAGTTTGGCTTCCATGTCGATACGGTTAATCGGTTTGGAAATAAAGTCATCGGCACCGGCATTGAGGGCTTCAGCCTCGGCGTGACGATCAGTATTGGCCGTCATCATCAAAATGAAAGGCTCAACCATCAATTGCATGCTGCGTACATGTTGGCAAAGCTCAATGCCTGTAATTTCAGGCATGAACCAGTCCATGATGATGATGTCGGGGGCACCGGTTTTTTGCAGGATTTCCAGCGCTTCGCTGGCAGAGGACACAGCAATAGGCCGATAGTCGAGACTCTCAACTATCTTCTGACAAAGTAAGGAGTCGATTTCTGCATCATCGACAATCAGCACTTTCATATAAATTTGCTAGCTGGCTCACATAATATTCACTATAGACCTGAATTGACTTAAAAACCAGAATCTTAGCTAACCTACCCCGGCATCCAGCAGAAAACACTTAAATCCGACCTTCACACACAGCTAGTAATACAGCGCCTTGCCCGCCTGTTTACTCTCAGCGCTCTTACCACAGCAGCGCTCAACCGAGAGTGTCTCCTGAATCTGTTGCTCGAACACGCTAAGCCACTTGCCGCCAGCACGCTGATGTGAAATAAAACTATAGTGAATCTGCGGTGATGGTGGACTCAGCGGTCTGAAACAGGTTCCTTTTAGGCATGCGGTTGCCATTGAGTCAGCAATAAAGGCAATACCGGCCCCCGCAGCAACGAAACCGATGGCGGCGTGACCTGACTGTGCTTCAATAATTTTCTGAGGTTGAAAGCCGGCAGCCCCACAATGATGAATAATTTCATCGTAAAGCATTGGGTTCATTATTCTTGGAAACAGGATCAGGACTTCTTTTGCTAATGCTGACAGGGGCACCACATTCATCGCGGCCAGGAAATGATTATCCGGCACCATCAAGCCCAGCGGTTCAGGCCTGATATCAATGCGATTCAACTGAGGATCCTCATGACGAGACATGATGAAGG
>JABURN010000140.1 GCA_014762585.1 Methylophaga sp. | reverse complement strand
CATGCAGCAGCTGGACATGGAAAGTAACGGCAAATTCATCAACCGTGAAGGTGCACGAATTAATTATAAAACCGGTCCGGTTATCTGGGGCACGCCCGGCACCAATGGTCAGCATGCCTATTTCCAGCTGATTCACCAGGGCACACAACTGATCCCGGTTGATTTCGTATTACCGGTAAACAGTCACTACCCGGAATGTGATCACCAGTCGATTCTACTGGCTAACGGCTTGGCGCAGGCTGAAGCCTTGATGAAGGGCAAGACCGCGGAAGAAGTCCGCGCCGAACTGGTCAAGGAAGGTTTTGAAGGCAAAGCGCTGGAAGCTTTATTGCCGCACAAGGTGTTCCCGGGCAATCGACCCAGTAATGTCCTTATATTCCCCAAACTGACACCGGAAATGCTGGGTCAGCTGGTTGCGCTGTATGAACACAAAGTCTTTGTGCAGGGCGTTGTCTGGAATATTAATTCCTTTGATCAATGGGGTGTTGAGCTGGGTAAACAATTGGCGAAAGCGATCATTCCTGACTTACAGGATGGCTCTGAAATCTCATCCCATGACAGCTCAACCACCAGTCTGATTAAACTGATTCGTGAGCTGCGCCAGTAGTTATTTGATGTCGCTCGCCCGGCGCTTGAATGCCGGGTAGGGCGGCAGGTAAACCTGGGTATCATCCGGTATTTTCACCAGCGTTTTATCTTTGCCTGTATAGGGCAGGTGATAGAGGAAGTGTCGCATACAGTTGATACGCGCCGCCCGTTTGTCATTGGCTTCAATAACCGTCCACGGAGAGTGGGTAGTATGGGTCAACTGAAACATCTTGTCCCGGGCTTCACTGTACTGTTCCCATTTTTTCTGAGCAGCAATATCCACTGGACTCAGTTTCCAGGTCTTCAGGGGATTTTTACGCCGGGCTTCAAACCGCGCTTCCTGCTCCTTGCGACTGATCGAAAACCAGTATTTGAACAGCCTGATACCATCGTCGATCAGTAGTCTTTCCAGTTCCGGTGCCTGCTCCAAAAACAGTTGATACTTTTCCTCGGTGGTAAAGCCCATGACTTTTTCAACGCCGGCACGGTTATACCAACTTCGATCGAACATGACGATTTCACCCGCTGCCGGTAACTGTGACAAATAACGCTGAAAATACCACTGGCCCTCCTCAACATCGCTGGGTTTTCCCAGCGCGACGATGCGGGCACCGCGTGGGTTGAGGTGTTCAGCAAAGCGTTTAATCGCACCGCCTTTGCCTGCAGCATCGCGACCTTCAAACAGAATCGCGATACGCTGGCCGTTTTCCGCTGCCCATTGCTGAACTTTCAACAGTTCTATCTGCAGCAGTTCTTTCTGCTGCTGATAATAACTGCGTGAAATACGCTTGGGACGGGTCATGGCAAGCCCTTTAATGTTGTTTTTTGAGGATAAGACCGGACAGGGGTGGCAGGTTAAGCCGGATAGAGTGCGGTCGGTCTGCACATGGCAGATCTTCGCTCTCGATCACCGGCGCATTGTGGTAGTTGCTGCCGGCATAAAACTCGGAGTCGGAGTTGATGATGATTTCGTAGTTACCGGCCTCAGGCACGCCGATGCGGTAACCATCCCGGGGCACCGGGGTGAAATTAAATACGGCGACAATATAACTGTTGGCGTCTTTACGCAGATAGCTTAATACCGAGTGTTCGCGATCATTACAGTCGATCCATTCAAAGCCATGCGGATCAAAATCATGGGCATGAAGGGCGGGTGTTTCCCGATAGAGATGGTTGAGGTCTGTGACCAGCTTCTGCAGCCCCTGATGAATCGGATAATCCAGCACAAACCAGTCGAGGGAGGTTTCACAGTTCCATTCATTTCCCTGGCCGAACTCACAGCCCATAAATAGCAGTTTTTTACCCGGATAGCTGTACATGAAGGTGTACAGTAGTCTCAGGTTGGCAAAGCGCTGCCATTCATCACCGGGCATTTTGTAGAGCATCGAGCGTTTACCGTGCACGACTTCATCGTGAGAAAAAGGCAGAACAAAGTTTTCAGTGAAGGCGTAGAGCAGACCAAAAGTCAGTGCATCATGATGATAGCGACGATGAATCGGGTCCTGCTGCATATATTCCAGAATGTCATGCATCCAGCCCATATTCCACTTCATCGAGAAACCAAGACCGCCCATATGGGCCGGCCGTGAAATCATTGGGTAGGAGGTCGATTCCTCGGCAGCAATAATGCAGCCCGGATGTTCTTTGTGCAGCACAGTATTCACGTGCTTGAGAAAGTCGATAACTTCGAGGTTCTCACGGCCACCGTACTGATTGGGCAGCCACTGGCCTTCCTTGCGGGAATAATCGAGATAGAGCATGGAAGCGACGGCGTCCACACGCAGGCCATCGATATGAAACTCTTCCAGCCAGTAAAAAGCACTCGATAGCAGGAAATTGAATACTTCACTGCGACCGTAATTAAAAATCAGTGTGCCCCAGTCCTGGTGTTCACCACGCCGTGGATCAGCATGTTCATAGAGGGCGGTGCCGTCAAATCGGGCTAAACCATGCGCATCTTTGGGGAAGTGGCCGGGCACCCAGTCCAGTAGGACACCGATATTATGCTGGTGACAGCAATCGATGAAATAACGTAAATCATCGGGGCTACCGAAGCGACTTGTGGGGGCAAAATAACCGGTGGTCTGATAGCCCCAGGAAATATCCAGTGGATGTTCAGTCACTGGCAACAATTCAATATGGGTGAAGCCCATCTTGCTGACATAGGGCACAAGATCTTCAGCCATTTCCCGGTATGTATAAAAGCTGCCATCGGCATGGCGTTTCCATGAGCCCATATGCACTTCGTAAACCGAGTGCGGTTCATGCAGCCAGTCGGCATGTTCGCGGGCATCCATCCAGTCTTCATCCTGCCAATGATGAAGAGTGGGACGGGTGACTACCGAAGCGGTACCGGGGCGCAGTTCACACTGCTGACCATAAGGGTCCATTTTCAGATGCAGGGCACCATCATGACGGCTACGGATTTCAAATTTGTATAGCTCGCCCGGTTCCAACTCGGGTATGAATAACTCCCAGACACCGGTGTTACCCCGAACTCGCATAGGATGCCTGCGTCCGTCCCACTGATTGAAATTACCGACTACGCTGACGCGTTCTGCACCCGGTGCCCAGGTCGCAAACAGCGTGCCTTTGATGCCTTCGACCTCGTGGACATGTGCGCCCAGGATTTTATAGGCATGCCAGTGTTTGCCCTCAGAAAACAGATGCAGGTCGTATTCCGACAACTGAGGCATGATGCTGTAGGGATCGTGGTAAGCAACCTCGTCACCGTTATGACGCTGGCGGTGGATTTTATAGGGCCAGCGGATGTCTTTAGCATTACCCAGCCAGACAAAAACATCACTGCCTTCGATACGGGTCATAGGCAGTTTATTATCGATTTTCGCTTCTGCTGTGTCAGGCAAAAATGCACGGACAATGACTTTATCGTCTTGCTGGTGCAGGCCCAGCACGCTAAATGGATCATGATGGCGTGCTTCAACGATTTTTATGATGTCATCTTTCAAATTCTTGTCAAAAATCATCGCCATAATATCCCGTATAATTTTTAATTGCTGACTGCTGCGCGCTTGTGGCAGGCTAACAGTATTACACCACAAATCATAGGGCTTTGGCCGGAGAATTCAAACATGAGTGAGAACAACAGCACGCGTTTTGTCAGTCGCCTAACGCGGGATACCTTGGCATTGATTTTGGCCGGTGGTCGAGGTTCCAGGTTGAAACAACTGACTGACTGGCGAGCCAAGCCTGCTGTGCCTTTTGGTGGTAAATTCCGGATTATTGACTTTCCGCTTTCCAACTGCGTGAACTCGGGTATTCGCCGGGTCGGAGTCTTAACCCAATACAAAGCCCACTCTCTGATCAGGCACATCCAGCAGGGCTGGGGTTTCATGCGTGGTGCGCTGGGTGAGTTCGTGGAACTGTTACCGGCATCACAGCGTAACGAAAAAGGCTGGTACGAAGGCACGGCTGATGCGGTTTATCAGAATATCGATATTCTGCGTAATCACGGGCCCGAGTATGTTCTGATTCTGGCAGGCGATCATATTTACAAAATGGACTATGGTGATATGCTGGCAGAGCATGTTGCTCAAAATGCCGACATGACCATTGGTTGTATTGAGGTACCAATCAACGAAGCCAAAGCGCTGGGAGTCATGTCAGTCGACGTTAACAGACGCATCGTCGCGTTTGATGAAAAGCCTGAAAATCCGACCCCTATGCCCGGCCGCGATGATGTGGCGCTGGCATCCATGGGTATTTATGTATTCAATGCTGCGTTTTTGTATGAGCAACTGATCAAAGATGCTGATACCCGCAGCTCCACCCATGATTTCGGACATGACATCATTCCCAGCCTGATCAAGAACTACAAAGTTGTGGCGTTTCCCTATAAAGATGTTCAGGGTAATGATCCGGGTTACTGGCGTGATGTGGGAACCATTGATGCGTTCTGGTCGGCCAATCTGGAGTTGATTGGGGTCACGCCGGAGCTGAATCTTTATGATGATGACTGGCCAATCTGGACCCACCAGGCACAGCAGCCGCCGGCCAAATTCGTGTTTGACGATGATGATCGCCGGGGTATGGCTGTTGATTCGATGGTGTCCGGGGGATGCATTATCTCTGGCTCTACAGTCCGTCATTCTGTGCTGTTCTCCAATGTGGAAGTGCACAGTTATTCCCTGGTTGAAGATGCGGTGGTGTTGCCGGATGTAACCATAGGACGTCACTGCCGTCTGAAGAAAGTGGTGATCGACAAAGGCTGCGTGATACCGGAGGGGACGGTCATCGGTGAAGATCCTGAGCAGGATGCCAAACGCTACCACGTTTCACCCAAGGGCGTGGTTCTGGTGACACCGGAAATGTTAGGACAAAACTATCGTTATGTCAGATAAACTCAAGGTTGTTCTCTGCTGGCACATGCACCAGCCGCAGTACAGTGAGCCCATGGGCGGTATGTATCAGTTGCCCTGGACCTACCTGCACGCGATCAAAGATTATGTCGATATGGCCTGGCACCTGGAAAATGTTCAGGAGGCCAAGGCGGTGGTCAACTTTGCGCCGACTTTGCTGGAACAGCTTGCTGATTACGACGAGCAGCTGAAAGGGCGGTTTAGAGGGACCGGTCGGCTTAAAGATCCCTTACTGATTGCACTCGATTCGCCCGTGCAACCTCTTCATGCAGAAGAACGAAAGACCTTGATTAACGCCTGTCTGCGTGCCAACGAAGAAAAGCTGATAGCCCCATTCCCGCATTTCGCCCGACTTGTGGAGATGGCTCGCTGGACGCTGGAACAGCCGGAGCGACTCAATTACGTCAACGATCAGTTCATGATCGACCTGGTGGTCTGGTATCACCTGGTGTGGATGGCCGAATCCGTACGCCGCAGTGATGTGCGCATCCAGGCGCTGATGAAGAAAGGGCGTCTGTATACTTTCCATGACCGGCGCCAGCTGATGATGGTCATTGGAGAACTTCTGAGTGACCTGATACCACGCTACAAAAGACTGGCAGAAACTGGCCGTGTTGAGCTATCGGTCACACCCTATGCACATCCCATCGTACCGCTGCTGCTCGATATCAATTCCACGCTGGAGGCGATGCCGGATGCGTTGCTGCCTGAGGTCACCCACTATCCGGGCGGCCTTGAACGAGCGCACTGGCATATGGAGGAGGGGCTCCGGGTATTTGAGTCGTTTTTCGGTTTCAGACCCAAAGGCTGCTGGCCATCGGAAGGAGCGGTATCGGAAGAAACGCTGAAAGTCATTGCTCAACATGGCTTTGAGTGGGCGGCAACCGGGGAAAATGTGCTCAGAAACAGTCTTAAGCTCTCAGGTATGGCTGATGCAAATATTCATAAACCCTCCAAACTGCCGGGTGCTTCTCCTGCC
>JABURN010000185.1 GCA_014762585.1 Methylophaga sp. | reverse complement strand
GCTCACCGCTACGACGGGTCTGGCCTTCGTGTGCATTATCAGCAAAGTGATAAGCACGCCGGATCGAATCCACCTGTTTGGCATCCAGGTAATTGGATGTCGCAAAACACAGATCATCGATCGTGAGTTTCGGCTCAGACTCCTGGATGAAATCCAGTTCGGAGGCGACTGAGGGCTTGGCGCTCACAGCTTATTCTTGGCTTTGCAGCTCTTCGTCGGCGACGATGCTTTCTTCAGCATGTTCGCGGGCGCTGGTTTTAGTCAGGATGTCCGGGCCGACCAGGCCTTGGGCGATTTCACGCAGTGCCAGTCCGGTGGGCTTGTCGTTATCGAGGTCGACCATAGGATCATCGCCCAGAGCGATTTCGCGTGCACGTTTTGCGGCAACCAGGACCAGCTGGAAACGGTTTTCAACGTTTTCTAAACAATCTTCTACAGTGGTGCGAGCCATTTTAATTTCCCGTGAGTTAAAAGAAGTAATTCTACGTAATATCAGCGTTTTAAGCTAGGTAAACCACGCTACCGCTGACGGCAAAAAAGTGGGGTTCAGCCCAGCAGTTCGCTGATAAGTCCGGCCTGCTTCTGCTTTTGCAATGCCAGTGTGTGTCGTTTGGCCATGATGATGGCCGTCAGGTTGTCCAGCGCTACGTCGAAATCATCATTGACGATGAGATAATCGAATTCCACGTAGTGGGATATTTCATTTTCGGCATCCCGCATCCGCCGCGCAATAATGTCTTCATTATCTTGACCGCGGTTGCGTAAACGTTGTTCCAGCGTGGTTTTCGACGGCGGCAGAATAAAAATACCAGTGGCGTCAGTCAGATTATTACGCACCTGCTGCGCGCCCTGCCAGTCGATTTCCAGGATCACATCCAGCCCCTGAGCCAGCATTTCCTGCACGGCCACTGAAGAGGTGCCATAACTGTTATCAAACACCGTGGCGGACTCAAGAAAATCGCCCTTGTCGCGCATATCAGCAAAGGTTTGCTGGCTGACGAAATGATAATCACGGCCATCAACTTCACCCTCGCGCGGAGGCCGCGTCGTGTGGGAGACGGACAAGCGTATATCGTCGTGGCGCGCGACCAGCGCGTTCACCAGACTGGTTTTCCCTGCGCCTGACGGGGCGGCGACGATAAATAAACTTCCTATCATGCAAGCAAACCTTGGTCTTAATTCCAGAACTGACTGAGTCGGTGCAACCCAAATCGTCATTATACCGATGAGAATTCATTGTGCGGCGAATTAGTCACAAGATTGTCTTTTCCGGCACGGATTACCCTAAAGCTTGATTCACTTGGAATACTTCTTCTAAACGGTTTGCTAATTTAGCGGTCGATGACAATGGAGAAGTCAATGACCCCCGATACTTCACAGCTCAGCCGCGATCAATTGCTGGCCATGTTCCGGCTGCAAACCGATATCGCTAAACTGGGCCTGAATATCAGCCATATTCTGGACATGGTCACCGAACGCAGTATGGCAATGACGGGTGCCGATGGCAGTGTGATTGAACTGAATGACGATCAGCATATGGTCTATCGTGCCGCCACCGGTATTGCCAGCAGCCAGCTCGGTCTTCGGGTTCCAGTGCAGGGTAGCTTATCCGGCCTGTGCAGTGAGACTGGCAATACCTTGCGTTGTGATGATGTCAGTACCGTTCCGCGAGTTGATCGTGCTGCCTGCGAACACCTCAAGCTCGGGGCCTTGCTGGTCGTGCCATTGCGACATGGCGAGCACACAATCGGTGTGCTGAAGGTGTTATCGAAAAAACAAAATGCCTTCAGCGAGGCAGATGTTGTGATGCTGACAATGTTGTCAGACGTGGTGGCCTCTGCGATGTTTTATGCCACCGAGTACAATTTTGAAGACCTATTCTATCGTGCCACCCATGACCAGATGACGGGGCTTGCCAACCGGGCGCTGTTTCTGGATCACATGCACAGTGCGCTGGCACAGGCCAGAAGACACCGCTCTCTGGTCGGCATATTGATGATCGATATGAATGATCTCAAACAGATCAATGACAATTTCGGCCACCTCAGCGGCGACGCCGCGATTTCTGAGTTTGCCAGAAGACTGAAACAGAAAAGTCGTGCCAGTGACACCGTAGCCCGCTTCGGTGGCGACGAGTTCGGCATGATCCTGGCACCTATCTCGTTGCGTGAAGACATTGACCTGAAGGCCCGGCGGCTGGAAGCGCAACTGGAACAGACTTTTCAGCATAACGAGGATGTACTTCCTCTCAGTGCCAGTATCGGTGGCGCGGTCTACCCGCATGATGGCCGGGATCTTGAAACCCTGCTGGAAAAAGCGGATCAGCAGATGTATGCCCGCAAACGGGCACTGAAAAGAGAGCGCTGACCTATTCGATGTTCTGAATCTGTTCGCGCATCTGTTCGATCAGCACTTTCAGATCCACTGAATAGCGGGTGGTATCGGTATCGATTGATTTGGAACCCAGGGTATTGGCTTCGCGGTTCAGCTCCTGCATCAGGAAATCCAGTCGGCGCCCAATAGGTTCATCACGCTGCAACACGGATTCGACTTCACGAACATGATTCTGCAAACGATCCAGCTCTTCGGCGACATCGCTTTTCTGGGCCAGTAAAACCATTTCCTGTTCCAGTCTTTCCGGTTCCAGATTTATCGCCAGGTCCTGCACTCTTTCCTGTAATTTCTGCCGGTGATTTTGCAGAATCTCCGGCATCCGCTCACGGACTTCTTCGGCGATACGATGAATCTGCTGACAACGCTGTTCAATCATGATCTGCAGGGCAGCGCCTTCGCGCTCACGGGTGTCAACCAGATCAATCAGTGCCTTTTGCAATGAGGCCATCACCCGTTCGCTGAGTGCTTCCTGATCCAGGCTCGGAGTTTCTATGACGCCGGGCCATTGCATTACTTTCATCAAGTCCAGTGGCGCGGCATTATCACTCAAGGCCGCCAGCTGTTGATAACGACTGATAACTCGCTCCGCCAGCGCTTCATTGATTTCCAGACTGTCCTGCTGCTGTTCGGGTGACTTGTAGCGCAGCGCTACCTCGACTTTGCCGCGGCCCAGGGTATCGCTGATAAATTTGCGCATCGCCATTTCCAGCGGGCGGAAGCTCTCATCGAGTCGAAAGCCCACCTCAAGGTAACGGTGATTTACCGAACGAATTTCCCAGCTCAGGGTACCCAGGTCTGTTTGCTCCTCGAAGCGGGCAAACGCGGTCATACTTCGTGTCACAGATAAATTCCAGCGTCAGATAAAACCCAGATTCTACCCAAATCCCCCTGCGGCTGACAGTCACGATCAGTATAATGAGCCAAATTTGATTGGGAGAAATACCGGTTATGCGTCCAAGTGGTCGTCAAGCGAATGAGTTAAGACAAATCAACATCACCCGCAACTACACCAAACATGCCGAGGGCTCGGTGCTGGTCGAATTCGGTGACACCAAGGTGCTGTGTACCGCTTCTGTCGAAGAGCGTATTCCGCCATTCCTGCGTGGCACCGGCGAAGGCTGGGTTACGGCGGAATACGGCATGCTGCCCCGCTCCACCGGTTCACGCATGCAGCGTGAGGCGGCCCGCGGCAAACAGGGTGGGCGTACCATGGAGATTCAACGTCTGATCGGCCGCTCCCTGCGCGCTGCCATTGATTTGAAATCTTTGGGCGAACGAACTATTACGATTGATTGTGACGTGATTCAGGCTGATGGTGGCACCCGCACTGCCTCTATCACCGGCGCTTATGTCGCACTGCAGGATGCCGTCAACTTTCTGCTTAAATCCCGCAAAATCAAGACCAGCCCGCTTTACGGTCAGGTGGCATCAATTTCTGTGGGCATTTTCCAGGGCACGCCGGTGCTGGATCTGGACTACGCTGAAGACTCTTCTGCCGAAACCGATATGAATGTAGTCATGAACGAGGCCGGGGCGTATATTGAGTTACAGGGCACTGCTGAAGGCCATGCCTTCCGTGCTGATGAACTGCAATCCATGCTGGACCTCGCCAAAAAAGGGATTGAAGAACTGATGGAAAAACAACGGGAAGCACTGGCAGCATCATGAGCCAAATCGTACTGGCAACAGGAAACCAGGGTAAGCTGCGCGAATTCGCGCAGCTGCTGGCCCCACTCAGTATCAATGTTGTCACTCAAGCTGAGATGGGTGTAACCGAGGTGGCCGAAACCGGCCTCAGTTTTGTCGAGAACGCCATCATCAAAGCCCGTAATGCCTGTGCCCAGACCGGTTTGCCGGCCATTGCCGATGACTCGGGGCTGGAAGTCGACGCCCTGCTCGGCGCGCCCGGTATTTATTCCTCGCGCTATGCCGGTGAAAATGCCAGCGACGCCGACAATATCGACGCTTTACTGACTGCCCTGCAGGATGTCCCGGATACCGAGCGACAGGCCCGTTTCCAGTGTGTGCTGGTTTTCATGCGCCATGCGGATGATCCCACCCCGCTGATCTGTCAGGGCACTTGGCATGGGCAAATCCTGACTGCCCCCGCCGGTGAGGGCGGCTTTGGTTATGACCCGGTATTTTTTGTCGCTGAAACCGATTGTAGTGCAGCCGAACTCAGTGCCCAGCAGAAGCATGCAGTGAGTCATCGCGGTCAGGCGATGCGTCGCTTTATCGAGGAGTTTCAGTATGCGAGGCATCTGCCCTGAGGCAACCCCGTCTTGAAACTGATTAACCGTCTGTTTTCGCTCATCATGCTCAGCCTGCTTATCAGTGCCTGCAGCACGACGCCCTATAAAGAACGAGCCATCAAACCCATCTGGTTACAACAAAACCTGCATGAGAGCTGGGCTTTATCACATCGTTATTTCATCGGTTTTCCACAACCGGCGGCGTTTTCTGTCTGTCATGACTTGAGTTGCCGCAGCGTCAGCAATACCCAGCTGACCGTGGATGAATGGCATCAGATTGAACAGTTTTTTTCAGTCGGTATTCACTCGGCCGAACAGGAGCGTCAGCAGATTCAGCGGGCTGTGGCACTGATGGAAACGCTGGTTGGCCACAAAGTCGGTACCAGTCATGACCTGGCCCAAAATCAATTGCGCGGTAGTCGCATCGGCCAACTGGACTGCATTGATGAAGCGACCAATACTTCGGTGTATTTACGCATGATGGAAAACCAGGGATTACTACAGTGGCACCGCACAGCACCGCGCACGTCACGCGGCATTTTTATCGGCCGTGCACCACACAATACGGCCACCATTGTCGATTTGGACACCGAGATTCGTTATGCCGTCGATGCCTGGTTTTTTGATAACGGCGAGCCGCCAGCCATCGTGCCGCTGACAAGTTGGAAACAAGGCTGGCGACCGGAGTCTGTTGAGAACTGATGTTTAACTTTACCGCCCTGCCACCACTAAGCCTCTATATTCATGTGCCCTGGTGTGTTCGCAAATGCCCTTACTGCGATTTTAACTCGCACAAGAGTCCACAGGAGATTCCGGAGCAGGCTTATGTCGATGCGCTGATCCGCGATCTGGAACAGGAAGTCCCGCTGGTCTGGGGCCGCTCTGTGCAAAGCATTTTTATCGGTGGCGGCACCCCTAGCCTGCTGTCGGCAGAGGCTTATGACCGTCTGTTCTCGGCCATTCGTGCCCTACTGCCTCTGCAGCACAATGCTGAAATCACACTGGAAGCCAATCCAGGTACGGTCGAAGCCGGCCGCTTTGAGGCTTATCGAAATATCGGCATCAACCGGCTTTCAATCGGTATCCAGAGTTTTGATAATGAGGCGCTGAAGGCCCTGGGCCGGATTCATGACAGTCAGCAGGCCATCTCTGCAGTGGAAACTGCTCGCCAGGCCGGCTTTGATAATTTTAATCTGGATCTGATGTTTGGCCTGCCGGGTCAGGATGAAGGCAAAGCCCGCCATGACATCGAAACGGCCATTGCACTCAAGCCCGCTCATATTTCCTATTATCAGCTGACCATTGAGCCCAATACCCTGTTCTACAGTCAACCACCAGCCC
>JABURN010000005.1 GCA_014762585.1 Methylophaga sp. | reverse complement strand
GTAAATGATGGCCACCCTGCCTGTTTCGGTTGAAGCCGAAGGCAAAACCACGGTATCCGCGCCCAAGCTGCTTGACATTGTCCGCGCCCTGCCCGGCAATGCCACCATCAGCTTTAATGCCTCTGACAATAAGGCCCTGGTCAAAGCCGGTAAAAGCCGTTTCTCACTGGCGACTCTGTCCAGCGATGACTTTCCGGACAGCGAAGGCGCCAACTACGTCGACGAAATCGCCCTGCCGCAGACTGCACTGAAAGCACTGATAGACGAAACCAGTTTTGCGATGGCCAGCCAGGATGTTCGTTACTATCTGAACGGACTGTTACTGGAACGTGATGGCACCACGCTGCGCGCTGTTGCCACCGATGGCCACCGACTGGCACTGGGTAGCCTGACCACCGCCAATCCAGTCGAAGAAAAAAACAGTGTGATTGTGCCGCGTAAGGCGATTATCGAGCTGGGTCGCCTGCTCAATGACACTGATGATGAAGTCAAACTCGCCTTCAGTAATCAGCAGATTAAAGTCGAACTGCCTGATATTCACTTCACCTCGAAGCTGATTGACGGTCAGTTCCCCAACTACGAACGGGTACTACCACTGGGCGGTGACAAGGAAGTGCTGGCCGATCGTGATGAACTGAAACAGGCGCTTTCACGTGCCGCTATCCTGTCCAATGACAAACACCGCAGCGTGCGGATTAATCTTGATACAGATCAGCTCAAAGCCACGGTGACCAATCAGGAACAGGAATCGGCGGAAGAGGAAATCAGCGTCGACTACAAAGGCACGCCACTGGAAATCGCCTTTAACAATGCCTACCTGCTGGATCTGCTTAATGCGATACCCGATGACAAGGTCAAAATCACGTTTACCGATGAAACCAGCAGTGCATTGGTCACGCCTGCCGATCCACAGTTTGAGCGGCAGTATGTTGTCATGCCGATGCGACTATAAGGCTTAATGCTTGAGTTCGCCGAGGACCACTTTGTTCTCGGTGACTTTCTGCACCACGTTGGAATAGTAATCATCACGGAACTCATTGATGACGTGGGAGGCTTTTTCCTGTTCAACGCCACTGCCCAGTAAGACTTCTTCAGTCAATCGCAGACTGGTTTCGAGTGTTTCCGATACCGTGGTACTGGCGCCCAAAGTGATCAAATCAGCGCAATGGCGGCGGTCGCGGGCACGGGCATGAATGGGCATATCAGGATAGAACTGACGCACTTGTGAGACGAGGCGATCCACCTGCCCCGGATCATCCAGTGTCACCACGATCATCTTGGCATGGTCGGCACCCGCTGCCTGGAGTACTTTGACTTTACTGGCATCGCCGAAAAAGACCGGAAAGCCCTGTGCTCGCGCATCTTTCACCCGATGCTGCTTCATATCCAGCGCGATATAAGGCACACCGGCCGCACCCAGCAAAGTGCCCACGCGCGCACCGACACGGCCGAAACCGGCCAGGATGACATGTTCTTCGCTGGCCTCGACAAATTCGGCATAGTCCTCATCCTCGGTCGGTGCCGGGGTGTAAAAGCGGATTAACAGACTGTTGGTCAGCTTAACCACAAACGGTGTCAGCACCATGGTCAGTGCAATCACCAGAGTCAGAATATCGCCAATCCCCTTTTCCAGCACGCCGGAGGCGGTGGCAAAACCAAACAGCACAAAACCGAACTCACCACTTTGTGACAACAGGGTACCGGTCTGCAACGAGATATCATGACGGGCACCGGAAATCCGGGCCAGCATATAAACCACCGCAGCTTTCAGCACCATAAGGCCTACTGTCATGCCGACAATGACCCCGAGCTGTTTCCATAACAGGCTGAAATCAATGCCCATGCCCACTGTCATGAAGAACAAACCGAGTAGAATGCCACGAAATGGCAGGATATCGGCTTCAATCTGATGCCGGTAATGCGACTCAGCCAGCATCACACCGGCCAGGAAGGCGCCCAGTGCCATCGAGAAGCCAACCGCTTCCATAATCCAGGCCACGCCGAGCACCAGCAGCACCGCCACGGCAATAAAGACTTCCGGATCCTGGCTGGCAACAATTCGTTCCAGGATCGGGTTAAGCAGATAACGACCGGCAAACAACAGCGCAATAATCACCAGTAGCGCATACAGTGGCTTCAGGCTCGGTTCCATGACTTCGGTGCTGCCACCAGCGGCAAAATAAGAGACCAGCGCCAGCAATGGCACCACGGCAATATCCTGCAGCAACAGCACAGAGAAGGACATGCGGCCCATCACGGTGGAAATGCCGCCGCGTTCGGACAGCAGCTTAAGACAGAAAGCGGTGGAAGACAGTGCCAGACCAAAACCGACAATGATGGCGCTCTGATTGGAAACACCAAGCCAGATTGCGATGCCGTAAATCAGGCCGGCTGTAATCAGCACCTGACCCAGCCCCAGGCCGATGACCATTTTGCGCATCTGCCACAACTTGTCGGGTTTGAGCTCGATGCCCAGTAGAAAAAGCAGGAATATGACGCCAAATTCGGCTAAATGACGAATATCCTCAACTTCAGTAATAACGCCAAAACCCCATGGTCCCAACACGACCCCGGCGGTCAGATAGCCCAGAATGGCACCCAGACGAATCTTGTGAAAAAAGGGAATAATAACGACTGTCGCCAGTAACAGCGCCAGAATATCAATCAGGTAATGTCCACCTGCATCTTGCACTCCGCCGCTCTCCTACCTGATGCTGCCGGTCTGATCCAGCATCAGATCAAGTCCGGTTTTATATGTTTCAGCGGCGGCTTCGGGTTTACCCTGTTCCGTCTGCACTTCGGCCAGCACCTGATAGGTCTCACCGCGAGGGCCATGCTGAAGACTTTGACGCAGATATTCCTCCGCTTTGGTCCACAGAGAGTTGGCTTTTGCCAGACGTCCCAGCGTCAGTAATAACCAGGGATTGTCACGATGGTTCTTGAGCCATTTTTCGGCCAGTGCCAGACGTTTCAATAAATCGCCCTGTTCAAGCTGGCCGTATTGATAGACCAAGGCATCGCTCCAGTCTTTTCGCAGAAACTGCTCGATCAGATTAAGCGCTTCTTCTGCTTCGCCCTGTCTGACCAGCCCCTCAACGTAGGGCTTGAGCATAGCTTCGGTCTGACGCTGTCGGGCGGGCGACTTCTGCCAGACCGCTTCCATTTTTCGCCAATCCTGACGCTGGAGGGATGATTCGAGCTGACCGACAGCGGCATCCAGGCTCAGCGCCTGCACTTCGTTGTTCTCGAGCACGTGACGTTTCCGCAAGTCCGGCAGCACCGACTGCACGTCCTGCCATTGGTCCATATCCTGATACAGCGACTGTAGCAGCTGTAGTACATAAGGATGCTTTGGTGCCATTTCTCTTAAGTGCTGCAATGTGGCCAGCGCCTGCTCTTTCTGGCCGGCTGAAATCTGCAGTTCGGCCTGCACCACACCCACGGCGATATCGGCCCCTTCGGTGGTTTCATGGGCCAGTCGCAGGTAGGTATCGCGACGATCCGCGGCATTCTGTTTCTGCGCGGCTCGGGCGCCGGCGAGGTAATGCAACAAAGGGGTTTCACTGTTACCAGCATGACGGATCAGGGTTCGCTCGGCTTCAGCCCAACGTCCTTCCTCGAGGGTAATCAGACCACGGGTCAGTGCCCGGTTAGCCCGTTTGTGGCGTTGGGTTTCTTTCCAGTTGGCCAGTTTGCCCGGTGACTGTTTGACCAGCACCAGACTGCGTAGCAGCAGGTAACCGGCTACCAACAACAGAATAAAAGCTGCCGAAAACACTACCAAGGAGGTTTCCAGGCTCCAGCTGCCATACTGGAGCAACACAAAGCCGGGCTCGAAATCCGCCGCCCAGATCACGGCGGCACCAAAGGCAAGCGCGAGGGCAACGACGAGCAGTATTTTCATTGCTGATACTCCTCAAGCCAATTCAGGGAACCGGATATATCCGGAATACTGATATTGATTTGTGCGTCCTGCAGCTTTTTGAGGGTATTGAGCAGCGCATCACGCTGATCACCGGTGAAATACTGCTGCAACCAGTTAATGGCCGTTTGCAGACTATGCTGATAGTTATCATTGTCCGCATTCAACAATGCCAGCCGGGCGCTTTCCAGTTGCAGACGCAGATTCTGATACAGGAAATAACGTTGCTCCGGCACCAGCACCGCCGCCTCGCCGGTTTGATCATGACGAATCACAACCAGTGAACGCATCTGCTGCCAGATATCATCCAGCGCCTGTTTCCAGCCCGCGTCCGACTCTGTAGCAGATGGCATGCTCTGAGACTCATCAAATTCCACTTACGGGCCTTTTTTCACGCGCAGGGTCTGCACGTGCTTCGCGGCGGTCTGCAATTTGATGGCGATACCGGCAGTATCAATATCGGCCAGCGCTTCCAACTCCATAACCTCTTCGGCGATCAGTGCCCGCAGCGGATGGAGCCGGTAATCGGACATCGCCTGAATCTGCTTGTCTGCCATTTCCAGTGCGCGAATGGCACCGTCCACATCATGCGCCAGTAAGGCCCGCTGATTAGCGACATTAAGCAGGTATTCAATTTCCTGCAAAGCCCAGGTTCTTTTCAATTCTTCACTGGTCAGGGTTTCGCGGGAAATAAAGTCATCAAGCTTTTTCGACTGGGCCTGGAGTTGCTCGCCCAATTCCATGAACTGGCGCTGATGAAGTTCACTGCTGGACTGTAAGGTCGCCAGTTCGCCTTCCAGCGTATTGAATTGTTCTGTCTGTTGCTGCTGTTGGCTGTTGATTTGCTGATACAGCCAGATTGCTGAACCCAGCATTAGCAGCAACAGTAAAGCCAGCGCGATCCAGACTGCTTTGTTATTCGCCGCTGCTTTTTCTGTTACCAGTTCAGCATCCTGAACGTTATCGTCGATTTGCTGCTTGTTTTCATTGTTTGCCATGCTGTTTATCCATTTCAATCAATGTGTTTAACACCGCCGTATCACTGGCATCGGCACTGACTTCAACCCACCTGAAACCGAGTGTACGGGCATGGTCCCTGATTCGCTCGCTGACTACCACCAGCGGCTTGCAGAACAACTCGGCACGATACTCGGCCAGAATCCGGCACAGATTATCCAGGCCGGCCACGCTGGTGCAGATCAGCTTGTCTGCATGCATTGCTTTAAGGCAGGCTTGCCGACCATGTTCAGCCAATGTTCTGCGATAAACCTCCACATAAGCAATAGTAGCACCTCTGTCAGTCAGGGTATCAGCAAGCAGTTCACGACCGCCAACTCCTCTGACAATGAGCACCTGTTTGCCATCCATCGCCTGCATCGCGGGCATCTTCAACAGCCCCTCGCTGCCGTTAGATATTTCGGGCTGGCAATCCACCGGCAGGCCGGCCTCTCGCATCGCACTGGCTGTACCATCGCCCACTGCAGCCAGTTTCAACTGCGTCGGTAAATCCTGTTTCCAGCCACTTGAAAATGCGTCGACCGCATTGCGGCTGACAAAAATCAGCCAATCGATTTGCTCCAGGTTCAGCGAGCACCAGTTTTCAGCGGCCAGGGGCAGAATGCTGATTACAGGAAAGTTGATTGCCTCGCCCCCTGCCTGTTGAATCAGGTCTATCAGATGCTCAGATTGTGCTTGCGGCCGGGTCACCAGAATTCTCTGGCCGGCCAGCGGCTTGTCAGTCACCATAAACGTCGCTGAGAATCTTATCTGCGCCCTGCGCCAGCAGCATCTCTGCGACGGCGACACCAATCGCATCGGCATCAGCTGCAGGACCGCGTTTTTCGGCATAAAGCGTGTGGGTGCCGTCCGGTCTGCCGACCAGGCCCCGCAGCCAGACTTGGTCACCTTCCAGCATCGCATAACCGGCGATAGGCACCTGGCAACCACCGGCAAGACGGCGATTGAGCGCACGTTCGGCCGTGACCGTAATTGCAGTCAGGCGATCATGCAGCGGCGCGATGAGCGCGTTCATTTCTTCATCATCAATCCGGGTCTCGATACCCAGTGCGCCCTGGCCAATCGCGGGGAGACTCT
>JABURN010000147.1 GCA_014762585.1 Methylophaga sp. | reverse complement strand
GGGTCATACTGACAGCGTCGGTTCAGAAAGCTACAATCAGCAGCTTTCAGAGCGTCGGGCTCAGTCTGTTGCCGATTACCTCGCAGCAAATGGTGTTGAACGCAGCCGTTTGTATGCCACAGGTCGTGGTGAACTTGAACCACGTGCAACGAATGAAACCGAAGCCGGCCGTCAGCTCAACCGCCGTGTTGAACTGTTTGTTAAACCGATTGTAGAAGGGCAGGAATCTGAAGCCTACCAAGCGCCGTAAACCCGTCAAAACGGCATCACATACCCCTATCGATCCGGACATCATTTATGGCCTGCACGCTGTGCAGGCCGCTCTGGATGTCCCGGTCAGCAGAATCAAAGAAATCTGGCTAGCCGCTGATCGTCAGGATCATCGGGTTGAAGCCCTGCTGACCGCAGCCAGGGAACAGGGCATTGTGGTGCACAAAGCTGAACGGGAAACCCTCGATAAGATTGCACCTGAAGTCCAGCATCAGGGCTGTGCTGCACGCTGTAAACCGCTGGAAAGTCTGGATGAGAAGGGGTTATTAGACCTGGTTGAAAACCTCAGCGAGCCAGCCTTTTTATTGATTCTGGACGGCGTGCAGGACCCGCATAACCTGGGCGCCTGCCTTCGAACTGCCGAAGCCGCTGGTGTGCATGCGGTAGTGGCACCCAAGGACAGAGCCTCAGGTCTCACGGCCACTGCGGTGAAAATCTCCAGCGGTGCCGCAGAACGGGTTCCGTTTGCGCAGGTCACCAATCTATCCCGATTGATAAAAGATCTTCAGCAATTGGGAGTGTGGCTGGTGGGCACATCCGGGGATGCGCAACAAAGCCTATTCCAGGCCGATCTGAAAGGCCCTGTGGCGATAGTACTTGGCGCAGAAGGCAAGGGGATCCGGCGTCTCACCCGTGATAACTGCGATGAAGTCATCTATATTCCCATGCAGGGTGAAGCCGAAAGTCTCAATGTTTCGGTCGCTGCCGGGGTCTGCCTGTTTGAAGCCTATCGTCAACGCCACTTGTGAGCGGCTAAAAAAATCAAGTAAAATATTAGATTGCCTTAAGATTTTATAACTTAAAGCAAAACTCCTTGCTTTATGGTTCGACCATAAAGCTGTTTAAACCGTGAGGAGCTCTAATGAGACATTACGAAATCGTGTTTCTGGTCCACCCTGATCAGAGCGAGCAAGTCCCGGGCATGATCGAGCGTTACACACAAACGCTGACCAGCCAGGGCGGTACCATCCACCGTCAGGAAGACTGGGGTCGTCGCCAACTGGCTTACCCCATCAATAAAGTGCACAAAGCACACTACGTCCTGATGAATGTTGAATGCGACGTTGAGCAACTCAACGAAGTCACCACTGCATTCCGTTTCAACGATGCTGTTATCCGTCATCTTGTTGTCAACATGGACGAAGCGGTTACCGATCCGTCACCCATGATGCAAAAAGAAGAAGAGAAGAAATCAGCCTAAGGCTGCTTTGACTATTTAGGAGAATCACAATGGCTCGTTTTTTTAGACGTAGAAAATTTTGTCGCTTTACCGCTGAAGGTATTAAGCAAATCGACTACAAAGATGTTAATTTGCTGAAAAACTACATCACTGAAACAGGAAAAATCGTACCCAGCCGTATCACAGGTACCAAAGCGCGTTACCAACGCCAGCTGTCTACTTGTGTGAAGCGTGCGCGTTTCCTGGCATTGTTGCCTTACTGCGACATGCACAAGTAATACAGTTGATTCAAACACCTGATTAACGTTAGTTCATTATCATGCTGCGAGGAATTGCAGATTTTGCCATGCAGGGCAGATGGCAAGCGGGCGTTGCCGCAGCGTTGCTGTCCGCCATAGCCATGATGCTGCCACCGCTGAATTATCTGGCGAGTGGTGTCATTGCGCTGACCACCCTACGCATGGGCCCGGGCGAGGGCGCCAAGGTCGTGACGGCCACCCTGGTGGTGTTCATGTTGCTGGCCTGGCTCTTACTGGGACAACTGTGGGTAGCGGGCTTAATACTGCTGACCAGCTGGCTGCCGGTATTTCTGGCAACACTGGCACTGGGCTATACCCGTTCTCTGGCAACAGCTTTGCTGGCGTCAAGCGGACTGGGTATCGTGACGGTTCTGCTGCTGCATCTACTGGTACCGGATCTGACCGGCTGGTGGCGTGGCATGATCGAACCCTTTATGGCCTCGCTCAGCGAGCAGCCTGGCTGGCAGTTGGGCCAGGATGAGACGGCTCAAATGACCGACAACCTGGCAGCTATGATGACCGGCTTGATTGCTGCCGGTGTCAGCTTTAATGCTGTTATTGGTCTGCTTATCGGTCGCGCCTGGCAGTCACAACTGTTTGAACCCGGCGCCTTTGGCAGTGAGTTCAGAGAACTGCAGCTGGGTCGCCCCGCTGCGATTGTGACTGCAGTCTTGATGGGGCTGACATTGACACCACTCAGCGATTCGCTGACGTTGCTGGCAGACTGTTTGCCTGTGATGCTGGTGGCTTTCGGTATTCAGGGCCTGGCGATCGTACATGCGATTGTGAAGCTCAGAGAGAAAAGCAAAGCCTGGCTGGTGACAATGTATGTGCTGTTAGTGTTGATGCTGCCGCAAATGGTAATGATGCTGGCAACTTTAGGTGTTTTAGATCAGTGGTTTAATTTCCGCAAACGCTCACAAGTCGAGTAACGCGGAGTTTTGAATAAGCAGTCTATTGACTGCGAATGAGGGTAGAACGATGCAAGTAATTTTGCTAGAAAAAGTTCAAAAGCTTGGTAGCCTGGGTGACGAAGTCACTGTTAAATCAGGCTATGGCCGTAACTTCCTGGTACCAACCGGTAAAGCACTGCCTGCCACCAAGCTAAACAGAGAAAAGTTCGAAGCACGTCGTGCTGAACTGGAAGCGGCTGCAGCCAAAGTATTGGCCGAAGCTGAAAACCGTAAAGCGAAACTGGTTGCTGCCGGTGACCTGAACATCATGGCGAATGCCGGTGTGGAAGGTAAACTGTTCGGTTCCATTACTGCTGCTGACATCGCTGATGCGCTGAACGCTGCCGGTGCCGAAGTAGACCGTAACGAAGTACGCCTGCCAACGGGTCCGCTGCGTCACACAGGTGAATACAACATTGATATTCAGCTGCACGCAGACGTTCTGGTTACAGTCAAAGTGGATGTGACTTCAGAAGCCGAACTGCAAGCACGCGCCGAAGCGGAAGAAGCGAGAAAAGCACGTGATGCGGCTCGCGATGAAGCAGAAGCGATTGCTAAAGCTCAAGAAGACGCTTAATGCTGATAGCTGAATGGCTCAGCGCAGTCTGGGTCATTCAGTTAAGTTTGAAGCTGAAAGCATAGGACCGGGTTTTCCCGGTCCTGTTTTCTGCTAAACTTCTCAACTCAACTCTGAGTTGTATTTTGTCTCTTTCTTAATTGGGTTTAGGTGGCACTGTGGAAGAAATCAGCTATCCAGAATCGTTCAAGGATACCGCCACAGAGGCCCTGAAAGTCCCGCCTCACTCCGTAGAAGCCGAACAGTCTGTACTGGGCGGTTTAATGCTTGATAACGGCGCCTGGGAACAGGTTGCAGATGTCCTCGTCGAGCAGGATTTCTATCGTCACGATCACCAGCTTATTTTCCGTGCGATTGCCCAGTTGATGGAGCAGTCACAGCCAGTCGATGTCATCACGCTGGCAGAATGGCATGACAAACGCGATGAACTGGATCAGGTGGGAGAACTTGCTTATCTGGGCATGCTGGCACGTAATACACCCAGTGCGGCGAATATTGCAGCCTATGCTGAAATCGTCCGGGAAAGGGCGATATTGCGACAACTGATCAAAGTCGGCAATAACATTTCCAATATGGCCTTCAAACCGGAAGGCATGACCAAGGAAGAAATGCTCGATATTGCCGAGCGCTATGTTTTTGAAATCGCCGAGAAGGGCGCCAAGCGTGGCGGCGGTTTTATTCAGGTCAAAGACGTGCTGAGCAAAGTGGTGGATCGTATCGACACCCTGTTTGAGCAGGACAGCTCAATCACCGGCCTGCCAACCGGCTTCCTAGATTTTGACGAGCAAACCTCAGGCTTGCAGCCAGCAGACCTGATTATTGTCGCCGGGCGCCCCTCGATGGGTAAAACTACCTTTGCCATGAACATCGCCGAGAATGGGGCGATTCACAGTAAAAAACCGGTCGCCGTATTCAGTATGGAGATGCCAGCCGATGCGCTGGCAATGCGTATGCTGTCTTCGCTGGGTCGAATCGATCAGCATCGCCTGCGTACCGGTAAGCTTAATGATGATGACTGGCCAAGACTGACTTCAGCGATTGCTTTGCTGAATGAGGCGCCGCTGTTTATTGACGATACACCGGCACTGTCACCGACAGAATTACGTGCCCGTGCCCGCCGTCTCAAACGCGAGCATGGTCTCAGTCTGATCGTCATTGATTACCTGCAGCTAATGCAGGGAAATGCCGGGAAGTCCAGTGAAAACCGGGCAACCGAGATTTCTGAAATATCCCGATCTCTAAAAGCCTTGGGTAAAGAATTAGAAGTGCCTGTGATTGCCTTGTCGCAGCTGAATCGCAGTCTGGAGCAACGGCCCAACAAACGACCGGTGATGTCGGATCTGCGTGAGTCCGGTGCGATTGAACAGGATGCCGACCTTATTGTCTTTATCTATCGTGATGAAGTGTATAACGAAGACTCCCCGGACAAGGGTAAGGCCGAAATTATTATCGGTAAGCAGCGTAATGGTCCGATTGGCACCGTCGCACTGACGTTCCAGGGCAAATACACCCGCTTTGAAAACTTCGCGCCGAGTTATTACGACGACCAAATGGGTTACGACGGAGAATAATATTGGCGTTTCCCGTCGCTTCGATCAATCTGGCTGCCTTACGTCATAATCTCGCCCGGGTGCGTGAGTTTGCCCCTCACAGTGCGGTGATGAGCGTGATTAAGGCCGACGCCTACGGTCATGACGTTAAGGCCGTGGCTGAAGCGCTGGCAGACAGTGATGCTTTTGCCGTTGCCCGCCTCAGTGAGGGTGTTCACCTGCGTCAGCAGGGCATTGAGAAGCCTATCGTTCTGCTTGAGGGCGTCAATACAGAAGCGGATTTTGTTGCAGCAGCCAATTATCAACTCTCCCCTGTGATTCATCTGCATAGCCAGGTTCAGCTGTTGCAGACCATCAAATTGCCGAAGCCGTTACAGTTCAATTGGCTGATGATAGACAGTGGCATGCACCGACTCGGTATTACACCTGAACAGGCGCCAATGGCGCTGGAATTATTAAAGGCCTCTACAAACCTGACGGATGAAATCGGCCTGATGAGTCACTTTGCCAATTCTGATCTGGTGGGGGATAGCCGAAACCAGCAACAGCTCAGCCCGATGCTGGATTTACGCGATGAAACCGGACTTGCAGTCTGTCTAGCCAATTCGGCAGCGGTCATGTCTTTCCCTGAATCCCACCTCGACTGGGTCAGGCCGGGGCTGATGCTTTACGGCATATCACCGTTTGACGATAAGTCGGGTCCGGAGTTGGGCCTTAAACCGGTGATGCAGCTTAAAACCCAGCTTATTGCGGTTTACGATATCGAAGCTGGAGAAGAGGTGGGTTACGGCGGTGACTGGACCGCAGAAGTACCGACCCGCATCGGTGTCGCCAGTATTGGGTATGGTGATGGGTACAGTCGGCACCTTTCCAATAAATCCGTGGTATTGCTGCGTGGCCAGAAACCCCCTGTAGTCGGACGTGTCTCGATGGATACCATTTGTCTCAACCTGAATGATATTGAGCAGGCTGTTGTTGGCGATGAAGTGACGCTGTGGGGGCTGCCGGAATTGCCGGTCGAGCAATTGGCACAACTGGCCGGAACGATACCTTATGAACTGGTCACGGTAATCTGCCGACGCGTACAGAGGGAACTGTCAGATGGCTAAAGCAAAACGCATTTATGTCTGTAAGGAATGTGGGGCACAGACGCCGCAATGGGCTGGTCGCTGTAACGACTGCGGTGCCTGGAACAGTCT
>JABURN010000141.1 GCA_014762585.1 Methylophaga sp. | reverse complement strand
ATGGATTTTGACTCTGGTTCAGAGGAATGACATCAGTATCGCTCAGCACAACACTGCTGGACACTAACAGGGCAACAAGATAACTGTGACGATAACGCAACACTGCTCGTCTCCAATTTAATAAACGTTGATTAAGCATAACGACGGTTTATGACTGAGTTTTTGCAAGCGCCGAAACGGGTAATTCAACTTCACCGTAATAATCAGCAAAAACAATCTCCACCCTGAGGCGCTCAGCTGACTCAGCGAGTGAAGTCGGGTTGGAGATCTGTTGCAGCCATTGACTGGCCTGCCCGGCTGGAATCAGATTGCAGATATCACCGATGGGCCAGTGAAAATACAGTTCATTGTTTTTCTTCTCTGCCAGCACGTCCGGGTCAGTGCTTTCCGGAATCGGAATATAGGAACTGAACATTTCCAGCCCACCCTGCTGCTCAGGATCATTGGCAAAATACTCCAGTGAAATATCCCAGCCCCGAACCAGTCCGGCCAGTTCATTGCCCTGCTCCAGGCTGAAGCCATACATCGCCAACGTGCTGTCATTGACCTTGGGTAATTTATTCAGCGCTTTCTGCACGGCTTTGATGGCCTGACTGTCCTGTACACTGAGCCCATCCAACGAAAGCAGCCAGTCCCCCAGATCAATCGCCGACTGAATGAGTTTCTTGTGCGATTTGTCGAGCAGTATATTAGCCATGATGATGAATATTTAAGCAAACACAGTGGTGATAAGGTAAACGGTATAAGCCACGTAGGCTGAGAGCAGGATACTGCCCTCGATACGATTAATCCGGCCCTGTCCGCGGAAACCATAACCAAACACAAACAGCGAAAGTGTCAGCACGATCATGGTCATGACATCGCGGTAAAGCAGTTCCTGGCTGACCGCCATGGGCGCAATGCTGCCGGCAATACCGACCACAGCCAATGTGTTGAAAAGATTGGAGCCAATAATGTTGCCCAGCGCAATATCATGCTCACCTTTTCGGGCGGCAATCACTGAAGAGGCCAGCTCCGGTAAAGAGGTACCGACGGCAACAATAGTGAGACCAATAATCAGGTCACTAACACCCAGTGAGGTGGCGATCTCTACTGCGCCCCAGACCAGTACCCGTGAGCTCAGAATCAGAAGCAAAAGACCGGTAATCAACCAGAATACAGCGCGTTTTATCGGCATCTGGTGCTGTTCAAGCTCTTCATTCATTTCAGTGCCGAACTGATCGGTCTTTTTCTGCATGCCCTGCCAGATAGTCCAGCCCATCAAGCCAGCAAAAATAAGCAACAACACGACGGCATCCATGCGAGACAGATTGCCATCCCAGAGCTGCCAGGCTGCGGCGAAGGTAATAATGGTGAGGATGGGCAGTTCCTTTCTCAGCACCTGCGAATGCACGGCAATCGGGCTTATTAAAGCAGTGATCCCCAGAATCAGGGCAATATTGGTGATATTAGAACCGTATGCGTTGCCCAGAGCGATGCCCGGGTTTCCCTGTGATGAGGCTAATGCCGAGACCACCATTTCCGGAGCTGAGGTCCCGAAGCCCACAATGACCATACCTATTAATAAGGCGGGCATGCCGAAGTGCCTAGCAGTGGCCGCGGCGCCTTCAACAAATTTGTCCGCACTCCAGACCAGTAAAATGAGTCCGAAAATCACAGCAGCAATAGCAAGGCTCATACAGGTGAATACTCCGATTTAATTTATTACAAAAAAGCCTGCCAGATCATAGCAAGCTTGCAACTGAAGCACAGATGAATCTGTTGCTGCTTAGTTTTTTTGTTTCTTTTTGACTGCGCGATGAGACTGGTGAAAATCCCGTACCCAGTCGAAGACCTCATCAGCAGGCATGGGCTTGGCAATGTAGTATCCCTGCACAGTGTCACAACCAATTTCCATTAAGGTCTCACATTCCGCTTTGGTCTCGACCCCTTCCGCCACAGTATGTCTTTTGAAAGTCTGTGCGAGTTCGATAATGCCTTTGACGATGGCCATATCGCCATCACTCTGATGCATCGTGCTGACAAAAGAACGATCTATCTTCAATGTTCTCACGGGTAACTGGCGGAGGTATGTGAGGGATGAGTAGCCTGTGCCGAAATCATCCAGCGCGAAGTAAACCCCTAATTGCTCACCGGCGGCTTCAACCACTTCTGCCGTTTGCCGGGTTTCAAGCGCAGAGGTTTCCAGTAGTTCCAGTTCCAGCAAACATGGTGGCATATCCGGATGTGCTGCCAGCAGGTTTTTCAGCTTTTCGATGAAATCATTGTGCTGGATCTGCCGGGCCGAAACATTCACGCTCACCTGCAACGACAGACCCTGCTGTTGCCACTGCTGAACTTGCTCAACCGCCTGCTCCAATACCCAGTTCACCGACAGCGATAATCAGTTCATGAGACTCGATAAAGGGAAGAAACTCGGCGGCTCCCAGTAAGCCTTTGTCTGGATGCCGCCAGCGAATCAGCGCCTCCATCCCTGTGACTTCACGAGTCTGCATATTCACTTTGGGCTGGTAGTACAAGCAAAACTCGCCATCACGCAGTGCACTGCCGATTCTTTCTATGCGGGCATGGTGTTCATGGACCTGCTGGTCCAGTTTGACATCGAAGATATGATATCCATCACGCCCGGCCTGTTTGGCTTCATACATCGACAAGTCAGCATGGCGAATCAGCGTATCTGCATCGACATTATCCAGCGGGTAAATGGCTACGCCGATACTCGCCGACACAGAGATAATATGGCTGTCCAGGGAGAATTCCTCTGCAATGGAGTTGTTGATTCGGGTGAGTACCGGGTCAAGCTCCTTGACGTCAGTAATATTGGTAATCAGCAAAACAAATTCGTCGCCCCCCATCCTGGCAACGGTATCGCCGCTGCGGACAACTTGGTTCAGGCGTTTTGCCACTTCGATCAGCAGTTTGTCACCAACATCATGACCGAAGCTGTCGTTGACAGGCTTGAAACCATCAAGGTCCAGAAAGCAGACAGCCAGCATCGTATCCCGGCGACGGGCTTGAGCCAGTGACTGCTCTAGACGATCAGAGAGCAAGGTTCGGTTAGCCAGCTGGGTCAGGGCATCGTAATGTGCCAGGTCTTCAAGTTGACGTTCGGTGTTTTTAATTTCAGTAATATCAGCAAACAAGCCGAGATAATTCGTTACATTGCCCTGTTCGTCCCTGATTGCGCTGATGGTCAGGATCTCAGCATAGAACTCACCGTTTTTCCTTCGGTTCCAGACTTCACCTCGCCAGCGACCGGTCTTTTCTATGCTCTCCCACATATTATTGTAGAAGCTTTTATCCTGTCGGCCTGAGGCCAGAATGCCCGGGTCATGGCCAATCAATTCCAGCTGATCATAACCGGTGATCTCAGTGAAGGCATGATTCACCGTAATGATGCGGTTATCTTTATCCGTAATCAGAATACCTTCCCAGGCATTATCGAAAACACTGGCATGTAAACGTAGCGCTTCCTGCGCTTTAAGCCATTCAGTGACATCGTAAAACCAGCCAATCACAGCGCTTTCGTTCTCATACTGAATCGGCAGATAGGTTGCCAGCACCGATTTTCTGCCCTCCCCGGGAATATCCAGGTGTGTCAGCTGATCAGTCACCTTGCCACCCGCCCTGATGGTCTGCAGGTGGTCTTCGTAGTCAGTCTGCTGATGATAATACTCGGCAGGGTCGACACCCAGCACTTGTTGCGGGCTGAGGTTAACCAGTTCCGAATAACGCCGGTTGGCATAGATAACTTTGTGTCCATCCTGAGTGGCGATACGAATCGCCGTCGGGCTGAATTCCAGTAGTTCGTGCAGTTGCTCCGAACTGGTTCTCAGCTCAGTCTCAATTTGTTTGAGATAGGAAATATCGGTATGCATCCCTATCATCCGCGTCGGTTGCTGATTTTGATCGCGGTCAACGACAATGGCGCGGGAGAGGATCCACATCCAACTGCCATCCTTGCAAAGCATTCGAAACTCTACAGAAAATAACGAGCTTCGGCCCTCAAGGTAGGCCTCAAGCTGCTGCTGGACACCCTCAATATCATGGGGGTGAACCAGTTTTTCCCAGGAAGCGAATTCCTGTGCGATCTCTTCCGGTTCATAACCAAGCATGACTGTCCACTGCCTGGAATACAGCACTTCGCCGGTCTTAATGTTCCAGTCCCAAACGCCGTCACCTGCGCCTTCCAAAGCCAGGTTCCAACGCTCTTCACTCGCAGCGAGTGCCTGTCTGGCATCGGCTACCCGATCAGCCATAACATCAAACTCGCGCGCTGCCTGGGTGATTTCATCATCCCCCATGACCGCTTTAGCGACCTGCTTTCTGTCCCCGGATTCATAAGCACTGATAGCCCGGGTCAGTCGCATAATCCTTGAGACCACATTACTGTGAATCGCCGTCGTAATGAGTCCGCCGCAAACCGCGGTGATAACAAACACCATGATAAACAGCATCAACAACAGCTGTTGCAGCGGCTCAACGATATTGGCGACAGGCACCAGTCTGAAATAAGTCCAGTCCACCGGCGGAATTCGCATACCTATGGCGATATATTCTTCACCCTCAACCTCCAGCGTGCGTGACTGCAAACTCGGAGAGTAGCTCAACACATCCGTATCCAGTAATTCTTGCAGCGCTGACTCGCCATTAAGTTCAAAATCTTTCTGATCAGCTGCAGCTTCCAGTTCCTTCTGCCATTGACCTGCCAGTATGAATTCACCATGACTGTCCAGCATAAAATGCTGCGTATCCGGGTACATCTGCTGGTCACGAAAAATAAAGCCCAGCACATTGGTCAATTGCATATCCTCACCCAGCGTACCCATCCATTCACCATCGAGATAAAACGGATACAAAGCACTGACCATCCAGACTTGGGGAACAGGATCAAATAAAGGTGGTGTGAAGGTGTAGCGGCGATCAGGATTTAATTCAGGAGAAGTAAATGTCACCCACGGCGTCTGCGTGTAGTCGTTGGCAGCGTCCTGGTCAAAAACAAACTCAGGGAATGTTTCATCAAATATCACTTCACTCCGGTAACGCGACAGGTACCAGATATTCTCATGTCGTCGATTAGCAGCAGCGCCGAAAGTATCCATCACCTGTTTGATTCTCAGATGCATGACTTTCTGGCGCTCAGTCAGCTCAGCCGAATCCGGCAAAAATATGCCCGACTCTTGCTTGCCGTCATAACCATCAGTGCGGTTTCGCCATACGCCGTCGTCATTCAGGCGCATTGTCTGATAGAAGCGATCAATCTCTTTCCGGGTGACAGGCTGTTGCAATTCATCCTGCAATAGGCGTGCAAGCTCCTTGAGCTTTTCCTCCCCGGCTTGCAGACGCTCAGTAGCTATCTCAACTTGATTGTGGGTGATATTCAGCAGATTTTTGATTTCACGGCTGAGAATTTTGTCTTTGACATAAGCCGTTATCAGCAGGGCTGTGGGTATCGCCGTTACCAGAATGCTGACAATGACGATAAGACTGATTTTCTCTCTGATCCGCATATTAACCTGCTTTCCCGAAGGTTATGGGGCTATCTTCGTTAGCTAAGTCTGATTCGTCAACATTTTAGCCAGGATAATCACATTTATCAGAATATCGGCACTTGAGGAGCCAAGTATTAGGAATGAATTATTGAAATTGATTGAGTGGTGGAATTGAAATCATCACATACAAAAAAACCACCCGAAGGTGGTTTCTCTATTCGATTGGTGGAGGCGGCGGGAATCGAACCCGCGTCCGCAGATCCTCCGCCTTTGGATCTACATGCTTATTCCATCTTTTGTTTTAACTGCCTGCAACCCGATGGACAGGGCAAACAGACAGCGAGCTAGTCAAAGTTTTAGTCTCTTCGCACCTAGCTTACGTCGAGACGATCTTGTGTGAGTCGACGCCCGATACCAGTCGCACAAGCACGGGTCTGGTCGGACGGCATTTGCTGGTTATTAAGCAGCTAGTGCGTAGTTGTTATCGTTAGCAACTATTTTAATTTCCAGTCTGTTTTACGAGAAGAACTGAAATACTCGGCATGCACCTCAGGTTTTGCGATCCCCGTCGAAGCCAGGTCGCCCCCAAAGCTTGTGT
>JABURN010000166.1 GCA_014762585.1 Methylophaga sp. | reverse complement strand
AGGGAATACTGGTTGCCACGCGTGGGTCGTCCTTATCCACACCCATCACAACATCACATTCATTCTTGAGCAGCTTTTCAGTTACCAGGAATATGGCAGCTTTATCAGACCAGACCATTTCCAGTTCCCGGTCCATTTCGTCAGCGAGAATTTCCGCGATTTGAACTTCGAAACCTTCTCCATTTTTGTTGGAGTACGGCATTTCATCTGCTGCTGCGCAGACACGAAGCATTTCACTGTTGGCACTGGCATTGGTGCTGATTATCAGGCCTGTACCCATCAGCAAACCGACGATGGCTTTCAATGTATTGCTGCTTTGAATGTTCATTTTCATGGTGCATTTACCCTTTGATGGAAGGCCGGCAGCCAGAAGACTGCCGGCCTGTTTTTACAACGATTAAGCTTGAGTGAATGATGTAAGCTGAGGCTTACATTTCGTATTCACCGAGACCGAGATCGTCATAGGGGCTCTTACCATCAAGGGCAAAGACCATGACACCACCACCCATTTGAGTGTTTTTAGCCAGCTCTTTAAAGGCACCAACCGCGCCCAGACCGGCAGAGGGGTCATTCAGGTCAAACACCAGGCCAACCGCAGGCCAGCCACCGACACCATAGTTGATAGCAACGTACTGCGTACCTTTATGGGTGTAGGTCATAGGGTGACCGATTGCGCCTGAAGGCAGTTTGAATTTCCACAGCAGATCGCCGTTGTCAGCATCACGTGCTTTGATGAAGCCATCCAGCGTGCCGTAGAACACAAGGCCACCTTTGGTTGCCATGGTGCCGCCCCAGACAGAGAACTTCTCCATTTTTTCCCAGGCAAAATCACCGGTAATGGCATTGTAGGCTTTGACCTGGCCAGAACCGATGCCGTTTTGACGGTCACCTTTAGGGCCAGGATAAGACCAGACATTGGCACCGACGAAGAACTGACCGGCACGGTATGGCAGCATGAATGGCTCCCAATCCATACACAGGTGGTTCAGGCCGAGGTAGAACAGTTCGCGCTCAGGGTCGTAAGAATCAAAACCCTGGTTGTGGAAGCCCATCGCTGACGGGCAGATGTCACGTGAACGGTGGCCCATGCGGGTGCTGTACTCAGGGTCACGAATCGGCAGACCGGTTTCCAGGTCCACTTTTTTCACCCAGTTAGCGGTGTCATCCATTTTGTTCGCAGACACCAGATCACCGGTTTCACGATCCAGGGTGTAGACGATACCGTTACGGTCAGGGTGAGTCAGCAGCTTGCGCATTTTGCCATTCTTGTCTTTCTGTTCAGAAAGCATCATGACGTTAACGCCAGCATAGTCCCACTCATCGTGAGGCGTTTTCTGATAACCGAACTTGGCCAGACCGGTGTCCAGATCACGACCCCAGATGGTCATGGTCCATTTGTTATCACCGGGACGCATGGTTTCATTCCAGGGTGCCGGGTTACCAGAACCGTAGTAGAACATGTTCAGATCCGGGTCATAGGCATACCAGCCCCAGTTGGTGCCACCACCGATCTTCCAGGCATTGTCTTCCCAGGTTTTGGTACCCAGACCTTTTTGGCCGTAGTGCGGGTTTTCGCTGTTGAAGCTGTTGTGAAGACCGATATCGCTGTCAGGACCGGTTGCATACCAGCGCCATGCCATTTCACCGGTGTGAATGTCATAGGCTGTGACGTAACCACGAACACCCAGCTCAGCACCGGAAGAACCCTGGATAACCAGATCTTTGGCAACGAATGGCGCTGCAGTCTCAGTTTGACCGACACTGATGTCGGCGTTTTCCACTTTCCAGTGAACTTCACCGGTTTCAGCATTCAAGGCAACAACATGACCATCCAGCTGGCTTTTAACGATCATCGCTGGTGTTTCTTCATCACCAGGCCAGTAAGCCAGACCACGGTTAACCACGTCACAGCATGCTACTGCACGGGCAGCCGGATCCTGTTTCGGTTTGTGCTCCCACTTGATAACGCCCGGCTCATCCAGATCAACAGCAAAGGTGTTATTCGGGAACGGGGTGTGAATGTACATGGTCCCGTCTACAACCAGCGGCGCACCCTCATGACCATTCAGAACGCCGGTTGAGAACGACCATGATGGACGCAGGCGATTGACGTTCTTTTTGTTGATTTGGGTTTGCGTGCTGTAGTGAGTACCAGAGAAGTCCTTACCCTGCATGACCCAGTTTTCGTTGTTCTGCTGCAGTTCAACCAGTTTCTGGTTTGCCATAGCAGCACCGGACACGAGGCCCAGAGCCGATGAAACAGCAAGCGCAGTACCGAGTTTGGACCATCGGTTCAGATGCGTTTCTCTCATATATCCTCCTATTTGTTTTGAGTGTCAGCTGATGCTGACTTTCTGGTGCGGCGCCGAATACAGGAAACGGTGCTTAAGCACGCCGTCCATAGTGCTTTTTTTTCATTTGAGCGGGATAGAGAGAGGGGCCCGAAAGCTTGAGGGAAGTTATCCCAAGATCACTGGTGAAAATAAATATTGCCTGAGCAGGCCCAGGCTGGAATCAGCCTGAGCGGGAGTGATTGGTATGAGATTCTAGACAGGAGGTGTTTGCAGCACGCCGGTTTTCTGGGCGAGGAATATAATTTCTGCCAGGTTGCTGGTGCCCAGTTTACGCATCATATTGGTTTTGTAGTTGGAAACGGTTTTGGGTGCCAGGGCCAGACTGTCAGCCATCTCATTAATACTTTTCCCTTCCGCCACCATACGAAATACAGCGAATTCCTGGTGAGACAATGCATCGAGCTTGTGGTCTGCATGAATCAGCTTGTCCATCGCGATGGCTCTGGCAATTTCTGTGCTGAGGTAATGGCCTTTATTGACAATCGTTCTTACCGCTTCAATCAAGATGGAGGAGGAGCAGGATTTGGTAATGTAACCGCGTGCCCCCATATCCATCGCCCGCATCGCCAGAGTGGAGTCGTCATGCATGGTGCAAACCAGAATTTTAGCTTTGGGATTACGCGCTGTGATACGGCGGATACATTCAAGTCCGCCGGCACCGGGCATGCTGATATCGATAATGCTGATATCAGGGTTCAGATTAAGATACTGTCGGTAGCCTTCTTCAGAGTTACTGGCCTGAGCGACAACTTTGAAACCGGCCGAGTCCAGTAGTTGCTGGTAGCCTTCTCTCAAAATAGTGTGATCATCAATAAGCAGAATAGTGGTGTTTTGCATAAAGTCAGTATTTATATGAGTGGTAGGTAAGAGAGTTTTAACTGCAGCCTGGTGCCGGAGGTCAAACCCGGTGTCAGTGTGAGCTGTCCGTCATGTGATTCAGCATGTTCTTTGAGAGCAAGCAGGCCCAGTCCTTTTTCGTCATAGCCTGCGGGCAGACCTCTGCCGTTATCTTCCAGGAGCAGTTGCAGTTGATGTTGTCCGTTTTCCCGGAACTGACTGATATCGACGAAGACCTCAGTGGCATCGGCATGTTGCCCGATATTGGATAAACCCTCCTGCAGTGCCCGGTAAAGCGTCATAGCGACTTTGGCATCGAGTTCTTTGTCATTCAGGTCTATCCGGCTGTCCAGACTGATAGTTTTCGCTTCATTTGCCCAGTCATGCAGCAGCTCATGAACCGCACCGGACAAGCCGAGGTTGTCGAGGTTGGGTGGCTTCAACTGTCGAAGTTTCTGGCGGGTAATATTGCGTAGATGGTTAGTGCTTTCGAGTACGGAATAGAGAATCGGTTTAAGCGTTTTTTGCTGAGGCGTGTTGAGAGCAACCGTCAGGTTCGCATCCATAGCGGCAAGGTGCTGGCCGAAAACGTTGTGCAGCTCGGCGGCGAGATGCTGCCGCTCCGATTCCCGCACTTCAATCAGGTGTTTAATGAGCGCCTTGTTGTCATTCAGAAGCCTGCGGATATTGTCATTACTGTTTTGAAGTCTGGCCTGCATATGCAGGTTGTCGGCAAGGCTGAGGGTCAGGGCCCGGATACGACGAATGCTGAACCATATCAATGCGGCGCAGCCTGCCAGCAGCACAAAAATGATTTCATCGAGTTGATAGATTTCACCCAATGCGGTCCAGTCAATATAGCGTTCTGCCAAATCAAAATAAGCCGCGACAAGATAGGTCGCTACGGTGATAAGGACCACCCACATCAAATCAGTATTAATCTGCCGCTGATTCTGATGATTGATGTGTGCCTCAATGAGCTCATCCTGTTTCGTATTCGCTCTCATGGCTTTTCCGTCTGACATAAAAACGAAAGTATTCAATACCTGAAGGCGGCTAGAAAGGGGGTAAAGACACAATAGGAGCAATTCATAGCGTAAAAAATGAGGCTGTCACGGCAACATCTGCGCTGTTGTCTCTAACCTCTCGAATCCAGCCCTGAGTAGGATGTTCAATCACTCAAAAAAAGGGAAAGTTATGAAAATCTTCTCCGTCTTGCTGTTTTGCTTGTCGCTCTCGGCATCAGCTTTTGCTCAGCAGACATCTGCAAACTATGAGGAACTTCAATTCCTGAAAACTTTTGCTGGTCAGACTGCTGAATTCGTAAAAACCGAGTTGGGTGAACCTGCTTCAGTGGTTAAACGCGAAAATGAGGGCGGCAAAGTCGAGTTCTGGGTCTACGAAAACAAAGTCCGGCAGGGCACATCTGACAAGGTCTACCGCTATACGCAAATTGGCATTGCTAACGGTGTGGTCGAAACCTTGGGACATACCAATCGCAATATTAATAATCCATAACTGATGAGGAATAACATGAAATATTGGGCAAGCCTGCTGCTGGCAGGACAATTCCTGCTACCTAATCTGGCTATCGCGCATGGTCCGACACCCCAAAAAATCGATGAGCAGATCGTCATTGCGGCACCGGTTGATGCCGTCTGGCAGCAGGTCAGTGAATTCGGTGCTATTGCAGACTGGCACCCGCTGGTTGAAAAAGTTGAATTGCCGGAACAGGGCACACGGGTGCTGACACTCAAAGGCAAAGGCAATATCACTGAAAGCCTCGATGATATGAATGCTGATGAGCACACAATGAGTTACCGCCTTTATGAAGAGGACATCACCGTTTTTCCAGTGAGTTTCTACAGCGTCTCTATTGAACTTGAGCAGGTAGAGGCAGGTACTGAAATGAGTTGGAAAGGCAGATTCTACAGGGCCGATACCGGCAATTTCCCGCCCGAACACTACAGTGATGATGCCGCTGTGGCTGCGATGAGCGAATTTGCCAGCACGGGTATGAAAGCTTTGAAACAGCAGCTTGAAGGTCAGAAATAAGTGCAGTTAAAACCGCTTTATTTTTGCCTGCTACCACTGTTTGTGCCCGGCGCAGTGGTCGCAGAGCGTGCTTTTCTCACCCATCAGGCGGTAGATAGTGTTTCTGTCGTTGATTTGCAGACGTCCGAGCGGATTGCCGAGATTGGCGTTGCAGCTGCCCCGGTTGGTGTCGCCATCGATACCCCACGCAAACGTTTTTACGTCACCCATCCGGAGAAAGGATTAATCAGCGTCATCGACAGCGAAAGCTATACAAAAATCGGCGAAATTCGTACTGGCGGTCAGCCTTTCGGTATTGCGGTCGACCACTCAGGGAAAAGACAGGTGTTTGTTGCTGACTGGGAACGCAATGCGTTGCTGGTGGTAAATCCGGAGTCAATGCTGGTTGTGGATTTACTGGCTGTGGGTCAGAACCCGGCCGGGCTGGCAGTCGATGACAAACGGCGCAGAATCTATATCGCCAATCGAGAGAGTCATACTCTGACCGTGCTGGATGCCGATACGCCGGATCAATATGCTGAGGTAAAGACGGCTAAAGCGCCCTATGCAGTAACAGTGAGTGAAGATGGCAGACAGATTTTTGTGACAGCCATTGAGGACAACAGCCTGACGGTGATTGATGGCGAGGATTATTCCGTCACTGCCACCTTAAAGTGCGGCGATAAACCCTACAGTGTCGCCACTACACCAGACAACAAGTATGTGCTGGTTGCCAATCAGGGCAGTAACGACCTGTGGGTTTTTGATCTGAATACGCTCGAGAAACTGGCCGAAATTCCTGTCGGGGAAATGCCGGAAAGCATTGACGTGTCGGCAGATGGTCGCTTTGCCTATGTCACCAACTGGTTCAGCAATGATTTGTCGGTGATAGCGCTTGATAGTCTTAAGGAGATCCCT
>JABURN010000081.1 GCA_014762585.1 Methylophaga sp. | reverse complement strand
CCAGGTTGGCAGGACGGGCGTTTTCCAGTTCCTAACGTACCTCGTTGGAGAGTCCGCGAACATTTTTATAGTCCGGGTCCACTGGCAAGGCGGTGTTTTCGTGACGCTGCACGCGTTCGATTTCATTCTGCTGACGGTTGATATAGCCGGAATACTTGGCCTGGATCACGACCTGTTCGGCCACCTCCTCAGTCACATCCTGCTCACGCTGCATCAGTTCCAGCAGCGTCGCATAGTCGACTTTGGGCCGACGCAGCAGATCTTTGGCTGTGGTCACCTTGGTCAGCTTTTCACCCAGGATGGCTTCGGCTTTGGCCTGATCCATTTTTTCCGGCACAAACTTGAAACTGTCGAGGTGGGCGTTTTCTTTTTCCACCGCTTCCAGCTTGGCGTTAAACACCGACCAGCGCGCATCATCGACAATCCCCAGCTGACGGCCAATCGGCGTCAGGCGCATATCGGCATTGTCTTCACGCAGCATCAGGCGGTATTCAGCACGACTGGTAAACATGCGGTAGGGCTCACGGGTACCGGCGGTAATCAGATCATCAATGAGCACACCGATATAAGCTTCATCACGGCGTGGATACCAGCCTTCCAGACCACGTGCCTGCAAGCCGGCGTTGAGACCGGCAATCAGGCCCTGGGCACCGGCTTCTTCATAACCGGTAGTGCCGTTGATCTGGCCGGCGAAGAACAGGCCGTCCATATGCTTGGTTTCCAGCGTCGGTTTCAGATCGCGGGGATCAAAGAAGTCATACTCGATGGCATAACCCGGTCGGGTGATGTGGGCGTTTTCCAGGCCTTTCATTGAACGCACGATTTGATACTGCACATCGAAAGGCAGACTGGTGGAAATGCCATTGGGATAAACCTCACCGCACTCCAGACCTTCCGGCTCCAGGAAGATCTGGTGTGAAGCGCGATCGGCGAAACGCACGACCTTGTCCTCAATCGACGGGCAGTAGCGCGGGCCGATGCCTTCGATTTCACCGCTGTACATCGGTGAGCGATCCAGGTTGTTACGGATCACATCATGCGTCTGTTCATTGGTGTGGGTGATGTAGCAGGAGATCTGCGCCGGATGATGCTCACGCTTACCCAGGAAAGAAAACACTGGGGTCGGATCATCACCGGGCTGTTCGGTCAGCTGGGAAAAATCGATACTGCTGGTCGCAATCCGCGGCGGTGTTCCGGTTTTAAGTCGATCCACCCGGAACGGCAGCGCACGCAGACGCTGTGACAAAGCAATCGAAGCCGGATCACCGGCGCGACCGCCCTGGTGATTCTGCATACCGATATGAATCAGGCCACCCAGAAAGGTACCGACGGTCAGCACCACCGCTTTGGCAGAGAAACGCAGACCAACCTGCGTGACCACACCGACTACGCGATCGTTTTCCACCACAAGGTCATCAACCGCTTGCTGGAAGATATACAGGTTAGGCTGGTTTTCCAGATAGGCGCGAACTGCCGCTTTATAACGAACGCGGTCGGCCTGGGCACGGGTCGCCCGCACGGCCGGCCCTTTGCTGGAGTTCAGAGTACGGAACTGAATACCGCCACGATCAGCCGCCTGCGCCATGATACCGCCGAGGGCGTCAATTTCCTTGACCAGGTGGCCTTTGCCAATACCACCGATGGCCGGGTTGCAGCTCATCTGTCCCAGAGTCTCGATATTCTGGGTCAGCAGCAGGGTTTTTACGCCCTGACGGGCAGAAGCCAGCGCGGCCTCGGTCCCGGCGTGACCGCCACCGACAACAATGACATCATAATGATCCTGGTAACTCATAGCGCACCAAACAAGCTTGAAAATAAAGATGTAAATTTTAACATGCTGTTAATAATGTTTGCCTAATATTCAAACATTTAAAACATTCATTCAGGGTCAACATGGAAAAAAACCGCGGTTTGAAACGTCTGTTTTTTGCACTGATTTATTCCTGGCAGGGTCTGCGTTCTGCTCTCAAACATGAAGAAGCCTTCAGACAGGAATTTCTCGCTTTTGTCGCGCTCACCGCGTTGAGTTTTTACCTGGATGTCACAGCGATGGAGCGACTTCTCATGATCTGCACTCTGGTGCTGGTGATGATAGTGGAAATACTCAACTCAGCAATTGAGACCACCGTGGACCGTGTCAGCTATGACAAACATAAACTCTCAGGCCGCGCCAAGGATTACGGCTCTTTCGCTGTACTGATGTCGATATTGATTGCCACCGCGACCTGGCTGACTATTCTGCTGACTTAAGCCTGACGTCGATAGGCCCAAACCATCATCGCCACACCGCCGATTATCATCGGCAGACAGAGGATCTGCCCCATCGTCAGCCAGCCAAAGGCAATGTAGCCATACTGCGGATCCGGAATTCGGACAAACTCCACAATAAAGCGGAACACACCATAGCCCAGCAGGAACAGACCGGAAACCGCGGCCCGAGGCCTTGGTTTGGCGGAATAAAGCCAGAGAATAATAAACAGTAAAAGACCTTCCAGTGCCGCCTGATACAACTGGGACGGATGTCTGGGCAAAGGTCCGGCGCCCGGAAACACCATGGCCCATGGCACATCACTGACCCGGCCCCAGAGCTCACCATTAATGAAATTGCCAATCCGGCCCAACATCAGACCAATCGGCACCATCGGTGCGATAAAGTCACTGATTTCAAAAAAGCCTTTGCCGGTCTTACGACCGAAATACCAGAAAGCAATCAGAACACCGATAAGACCGCCGTGGAAGGACATGCCCCCCTGCCAGATCTTCAGCAGGTTGAGGGGATTCTCAAGATTGGCTGCCAGATCATAAAACAGCGCATAGCCAAGACGACCACCCAGAATCACGCCCAATGCGCCATAAAACAGCAGGTCTTCCAGCTGGCCATGCTGCCAGTCGTGTCGCGCTGCCCGATAGCGCCCCAGTAGCCAGACAAAGGCAAAACCCAACAGGTACATCAGCCCATACCAATGAATGGCCAGGGGGCCAAGACTGATTGCCACCGGATCGATTTCTGGGTAAGTCATTGCAACGCCTCTGAGTAAATGTGCGGCTATCTTAGCAACAATAAGATGGCAAATCTAAGACAGCGCGGCTGAATTCCGCACCAGTTTGGAACGAGACCAATATAGCCTGCACCAAAATGATCCTGTAAGCTGAACCAGAATAAAGCAAATGTGGAATAGTTCACTGTTTTTTCAATGGTTTACAAACTTGGCATGCTATCTGCTCAACCTGTTGCAGTCTGAATACACAGTGTTGCAAAAATTCAACGCCGGGGTTCAAACGACTAAACAATAAAATGTTAAACCGAGGAGTTAAACCATGAAACTGAGTAAGATTTCAGCACTTTGCTTTGCAGCAACTTCTATGTTTGCTGCTTCATCAGCAATGGCTTGGGAAAGTGAAGACGGCCAACACTCAACCAGTGCCAGCGTCGCCATTTCTTCTGAATACATCTGGCGCGGTATTTCACAAACTGATGGCGATCCAGCTATCTCTGGCAGCCTGGACTATGCTCACAGCAGCGGTTTTTATGCCGGTGTCTGGGGTTCAAACGTCGACTACGGTGATGACGCCAGCGCTGAATTTGATGCCTATTTAGGTTATGCCGGTGAATTCGGCGACAGTGGTGTCGGCTACGATGTCGGTTTCCTGCGCTATATGTTCCCAGGCGAAGATTATAACTTTAACGAAGTGTATGCCTCTTTGAGCTACAGCATCTTCTCTGCCGGTGTGGCTTACTCAAGCGACACGCTGGGTTCTGACGAAGATGGTTACTACTACTACATTGACGCTGGCTATGATTTGCCAATGGGCCTGAGCCTGTATGGCGGTTTCGGTGTTTATGATGCTGACGAAAACACTTTTGGCCCTGAAGATTCATACAACCACTACTGGGTTGGCGTTTCTAAAGACCTTGCCGGTTTCACACTGGATCTGTCTTATCAGGATGCTGACAGTGATGCCGAAGATATCTTCGGTGATTTGGCTGAAGAAACCTTCCTGTTCTCAGTTTCTAAATCATTCTAACGCTTCTCAGACGGCCCGTTCGATGTTGAACGGGCCTTCTTTTCTACAGAAGGAAACTAGCTTATGAAACAAGTTGTAGCGATTATCAAGCCCTTCAAGCTTGATGATGTCCGGGAGTCTCTCTCCGAAATCGGCGTGCAAGGCTTGACCGTTTCAGAGGTAAAAGGTTTTGGACGTCAGAAAGGCCACACTGAGCTGTATCGTGGTGCCGAGTATGTCGTTGATTTCCTGCCGAAACTGAAACTGGAAATTGCCGTCGATGACGACATCGTCGAACAAGTGATCGAAGCCATCATCAAAGGTGCCAATACCGGCAAGATTGGTGACGGTAAGATCTTCGTTTACCCATTAGAGCAAGTGGTTCGGATTCGCACAGGCGAAACCGGTCCTGATGCCCTGTAAGCTTGAGGAGTAGATAATATGGAAAACGAAATCTTCCAACTCCAATATGCATTGGACACCTTCTACTTCCTGATTAGTGGTGCCTTTGTCATGTGGATGGCCGCCGGCTTCGCGATGCTGGAAGCGGGTCTGGTCCGTTCGAAAAACACGACTGAAATCTTAACCAAGAACGTGATGCTGTTTGCGATTGCGTGTACTGCTTATCTCGTTGTTGGTTATGACATCATGTATGGTGGCGGTATTTTCCTCGATGGCATTGTCGGTGACGGCGTCACCGGTGCTGAGGAACCTGCGACTTATGCGCCTTCAGCTGACTTCTTCTTCCAGGTCGTTTTCGTGGCAACAGCCATGTCTATCGTCTCCGGTGCGGTCGCTGAGCGTATGAAACTGTGGGCATTTGCTGCCTTCGCTGTGGTAATGACTGCCTTCATCTATCCAATGGAAGGCGCCTGGACCTGGGGCGGTGCTGAAGTATTCGGCATGTACAGCCTGGGTGACCTCGGCTTCTCTGACTTTGCCGGTTCCGGTATCGTTCACATGGCGGGTGCTGCTGCAGCCCTGGCTGGTGTGATTCTGCTGGGTGCCCGTAAAGGCAAATACGGTCCTAACGGTGAAATTCACCCGATTCCTGGTGCAAACCTGCCAATGGCTACTCTGGGTACCTTTATCCTGTGGCTGGGTTGGTTCGGCTTCAACGGTGGTTCGGTTCTGGCGACAGCCTCTGTCGAAAGTGCCAATGCCGTTGCCGTGGTCTTCATGAACACCAATGCTGCTGCGGCAGGTGGTGTGATTGCTGCCCTGATGGTGGCCAAACTGATGTTTGGTAAAGCTGACCTCACCATGATTCTGAACGGTGCGCTGGCTGGTCTGGTGGCTATCACTGCCGGTCCTGACACCCCAACCCCGCTGATGGCAACCATCATCGGTGCAATCGGTGGTGTTATCGTGGTCTTCTCTATCGTCCTGCTGGATAAAATCAAAATTGATGATCCGGTCGGTGCGATTTCAGTCCACGGTACTGTCGGTCTGTGGGGTCTGCTGGCTGTACCTCTGACTAACGATGGTGTCAGCTTCTCCGGTCAGCTGATCGGTGCAGCAACCATCTTTGTCTGGGTATTTGTTGCCAGCTTCATCGTCTGGTCTATCCTCAAAGTGGTCATGGGTATCCGTGTCACCGAGGAAGAAGAGTACGAAGGTGTTGACTATGTTGAATGCGGTATGGAAGCGTACCCTGAATTCACCAACACCGGTAAGTAACTAAGTTACATACTCCGAAGAAGGGGGACAGGTTTCGACCTGTCCCTCTTTTTTTATGTCTGCTAATTTTACTCTGTGTGATAAGGGGCACTGAGACGGTGGACGGATTCGACCAGTCGCGCCATATTGTCAGGGTTCACAGTGGGGTGAATGCCATGGCCAAGATTAAATACATGGCCGGTATTGCCCTTGCCATAGGACGCCAGGATAGTCGCCACTTCCTGCTCGACCCGGTCAGGCGATGCATACAACACGCAGGGGTCCATATTACCCTGCAGCGTCACCTTGTCGCCGACCCGGCGACGGGCCTCGCCAATATCGGTAGTCCAGTCCAGTCCCAAGCCATGAACACCAGTATCGGCCATCCATTCCAGCCATTGACCACCACCCTTGGTAAACAGGGTGACCGGCACTTTGCGACCTTCTGACTCACGCTGCAAACCGGAAACAATCTTCTGCATGTAGTTGAGCGAGAACTCTCGATACACAGCTGGACTCAGTGTGCCACCCCAGGTATCAAACAGCATAATCGCCTGGGCACCGGCATTGATCTGCGCGTTCAGGTAGGCAATGACCGAATCAGCCAGGACATTCAACAGTGCATGCATTTGATCCGGCGCATCAAACAACATGCCTTTGACCTTGGCAAAATCCTTACTGCCACCGCCTTCGACCATATAACAGGCCAAAGTCCAGGGGCTGCCGCTGAAACCTATCAGCGGCACCTTGCCGTCAATCTCACGACGGGTCAGGCGGATGGCATCCATGACATAACCCAGAC
>JABURN010000039.1 GCA_014762585.1 Methylophaga sp. | reverse complement strand
TCAGACACAGGCGGATTTTGCCGTTACTGTCTTCCAGACGTGCCAGCTGACTAAGAGCGGCTTCAAGATCGGTGGCTTCATCTTCCAGCACTGCATGGCTGACCCGCTCCAGCTGATGATGAATATCCTCGATATTATCGGCGTGGTTTTCCACTTTCTGCTCAAACAGGGTCACCAGCAGTTCCGTCGGTGTTTCACAGCTGACCTGACCGCGACGGGCACGCATTCTCAGCAGGCGGAAATCACTGAGTTCACCGTCGCGAATTGCGATCAGTCGCTCGGGCTGCAGTACAAAGGCGACTGAAACCGTATGATGGCGACCTTCGGCCATGCCCAGAAACAGGGTATGCAGGTGGAGGCCATCCTGATCGGTAAAACAGCGTGCCGAGGCTTCTATTTCCTCGACATCATCGACATCCGGCAGCTCATCACTGAACAGTTTCGCCAGTAACGCACGCTCCTGCTCGTCCGGTTCAAGCGCATCAATCCAGTCCGCTGCCAGCAACTGGCTCTCCAGCCGCGACTCATCCAGCGGGATTTCCTGAATCAATCCATGCTCAATCTGATACAGACGTAACATTACAACTCCTGTCGGCGATCAAAAACTCAGCTTAGCGAGCTTATGTGATGTTTTGACGATCCTCAGCAGCTGTTATCGCAAAATAACGTCGGCTTTCCTGTCTGACGACGCCGGATAACAACAGAATACCTATCAGGTTGGGAATTGCCATGAGGCCGTTCATTAAATCAGAAAAATTCCAGACAAAGCTGAGCTCACGGGTGGCCCCGACCATCACCACCAATACAAACACCATCCGGAACACGATAATCGCGCGTTCATTGAACAGATACTCAATCGCTTTCTCGCCATAATAGCTCCAGCCTATCAGGGTGGAAAAAGCAAACAAAGCCGTTGCCACAGCAACGATTATCGTCCCAGTCTCACCCAGTGTTTGCGCAAAACTCAGACTGGTCAGAATGCCTGCACTAACCCCTTCGCGCCAGACATCGGCGGTGAGAATCACCAGCGCCGTGGCAGTGCAGACAACCAGGGTATCAATAAAAGTCTGGGTCATGGATACCAGCGCCTGTTTGACCGGGTCGCCGGTTCTGGCCGCCGCTGCGGCGATCGGTGCTGACCCCAGCCCGGATTCGTTGGAAAACACGCCGCGAGCCACCCCGTAACGAATCGCAGCTGCCACTGCCGCGCCGGCAAAACCACCCCCGGCGGCGATGGGATTAAAGGCATGCCAAAAGATAAGACCGAATGCCTCTGGCACCTCACTGGCATTCATGGCAATAACCACCAGTGCCGCACCCAGATAAGTCACAATCATGAAGGGGACCAGCATCGAAGTGAAACGGCCAATTGAACGAATCCCGCCGATGAGGACCAGGCCGGTCAGTGCCATCAGGATGCCACCGGTGAGCCAGTCCGCCATACCGAAGACTTCTTTCAATACCGCTGCCGCTGAGTTGGCCTGAGTCATATTGCCGATACCAAAAGCGGCACAGGCGGTGAACACGGCAAACAGCCACCCCAGCCAGGGCAAACCTGCGCCCTTGGAAATGTAATACATCGGCCCGCCGCGCATGCCATTCTCGCCCTGTTCCCGGTATTTTACAGCCAGCAGCGCCTCGGCATATTTGGTTGCCATGCCCACCAGGCCGGTCACCCACATCCAGAATACAGCGCCGGGACCACCCAGCGTAATGGCGGTGGCTACACCGACGATATTGCCGATACCGACCGTGGCGGCAAGTGCGGTGGTCAACGCGGCAAAATGACTGATATCGCCATGACCTTTGAGATCCCTGTCAAACACCAGTTTGAAAGCATGACCTAGGGCCCGGAACTGCAAGCCTTTGAGTATGAAAGTAAGATAGACGCCGGTGCCGACCAGCAGGATCAACATAGGTGGTCCCCAGACCCAGCCAGACAGGGTGGAGACCCATTGCGACAGCGTTTCCATAGCGTTTTCCTAAAGCAAGTACTGACTGAACTTATGTCAGTTGGCAGGCAGTGTCAAACCAGGGCTGCTGACCAGAATGAGAAACTTACTTGCCGATGCAGAAGCTGGAAAAGATATGGTCCAGCAGGTCTTCGGTGGTAAAAGTGCCGGTGATTTCGCCCAGTGCATTCTGAGCCTGACGCAGCTCTTCCGCCAGCAGCTCACCGGCGCCCATGCCGGCCAGACAGTCGTAGCCATTTACAATCGCCTGACGCGCCCGTGACAGGGCATCAAGATGACGTCGACGGGCGATAAACACACCCTCTTCTTCCGGGTGGAAACCGACGGCTTTGAACAGATGCTGTCTGAGCAACTCCATACCTTCACCGGTTTTGGCCGACAGGAAAATAGTCGGCATGCCATCTTCCACTGTTTCGCTGACCTGATGGCCGCTACGGTCAATCTTGTTACGGATGACCGTCAAGGGTTTATCGGCGGGCATCTCTTCCAGAATCTTTCGATCCTGCCTTGTCATGCCATGGTTGTCGTCGATAATCAGCAGAATGTGATCAGCCTGCGCCAGTTCATTCTGGGTACGGCGTATGCCTTCCAGCTCGACCACATCGGTGGTGGCCTCATGCAGTCCCGCCGTATCGGAAATACGCAGCGGCATACCCTGCAGATGAATCTGCTCGCGCAGTACATCACGGGTAGTACCGGCCACATCGGTGACGATGGCAGCATCGTGTCCGGCCAGCTGATTGTGCAGACTGGATTTACCGGCATTGGGCTGGCCAGCCAGTACGACGCTGATGCCCTCGCGCAGCAGACGACCCTGACGGGCGCTGCCGGTAATGCCATCGAGGGTTTTCAGCAGGTCCTGTAATTGTTGATCAACCTGAGCTTCAGCCAGAAAATCGATTTCCTCATCGGCAAAATCAATCGAGGCTTCGACGTACATCCGCAGATGTGTCAGCTCTTCCAGAAAAGCATTGATACGGTTGGAGAAATCGCCCTGGAGTGAGCGGACCGCGCTGCGCGCCGCCTGTTCGGTAGAGCTTTCAATCAGATCGGCCACGGCCTCAGCCTGCGCCAGATCCATTTTGTTATTGAGAAATGCCCGTTCAGAAAACTCGCCGGGCCGGGCCATGCGGGCGCCAAGCTCGATGGCGCGCTGGCAGAGCTGATCCATGACCAGTGGACTGCCGTGCCCCTGCAGTTCCACCACATCTTCACCGGTAAAAGAGGCCGGACCGGGAAAATACAGCGCGATGCCGCTATCAATCAGGTCGCCAGACTTATCCCGGAAATGGGTGAACTGCGCATAGCGCGGCTGGGGCAATTTACCGCAGATAGCCTGGACGATTTCTGCGGCCTGTTTGCCTGAAATCCGCACCACGCCCACGCCACCGCGCCCGGGCGCGGTGGCGACTGCGACAATCGTTTCCATACCGGCTTAGAGTGCCCCCATCTTACGGGTGATATACCACTGCTGGGCAATCGACAGCAGGTTGTTGACCAGCCAGTACAGCACCAGACCGGCCGGGAAGAAGGCAAAGAATACGGTGAAGACCAGCGGGAAGATCTTCATCATCATCGCCTGGGCCGGATCCTGCGGTGCCGGATTCAGCTTTTGCTGGAACCACATTGACAGGCCGAACAGGACTGGCAAGACGAAGTAAGGATCCATGGCCGTCAGGTCGTTAATCCAGAGCATAAAATCAGCCTGACGCAGCTCGATGCTTTCCACCAGTACCCAGTAGAAAGCCAGGAATACCGGCATCTGTACCAGGATAGGCAGACAACCGCCGAGTGGATTGATCTTCTCGGTACGATACAGATCCATCATCGCCTGATTGAATTTCTGCTTGTCATCGCCGTAGCGTTCTTTCAGCTGTGCCAGTTTCGGCGTCAGCTTACGCATACCGGCCATAGAACGGTAACTGGCCGCGGACAACTTGAAGAAAGCCAGTTTGATCAACACGGTCAGCAAAACAATCGACCAGCCCCAGTTGCCGGTCAGCTTGTGCAGCCATTCCATCACCCAGAACAGCGGTTCGGAAATAATGGTCAGGATGCCGTAATCGACTGTCAAAGGCAGGTTTTCAGCGACCTTTTCCAGGCGCTCATGCTTTTTCGGACCGAGATAAAGCCCGTAATCAGCCTGTGCCTGTTGACCCGCTTCAGCACTGATTACCGGCATGCGCACACCGGCAACATAGTTGCTGTTGTTAATGGAACGACCGTAGAAACCGAGTTCCGCTTCCTGCGGCGGTACAATAGCGCCCACAAAATAATGCTGAATCATCGCCGCCCAGCCGTTGTTGACGCTGCGGTTATACGGCGCTTCTTCCAGTTCGTCGAAATCGACTTTCTGATATTCATTGCCTTCGCTGGAGAAAACGGCACCGGTGTAGGTATAAATGAACATGGAGCCATCATCGCTGCGATTGCGGTTCAGCTGAGCATAGGGATAAGCCGAGAAGCCGTCCGCTGACTGATTGTTGACCTGATAATCGACTTCAACCAGGTAGCTGTCACGTTTGAAGGTATAGGTCTTAATAACCTGCAGACCCGCCTCATTCTCCCAGTACAGCGGCACCTTGATTTCATCCTGGCCTTCCTGCAGAACGTATTCATCTTTCTCAGCACGGTATTCCGCATAATGAGTCGGCGCATCGCCTTCAGCACGCAGACCTGACTGGGTTACAAAGAAATGACTGGCAGTATCGTTAAGAAACTGTACCGGGGTATCAGGTTGATCAGAGCTGACGGCATATTCAAGCAGGGCCAGTTCGCGAATATCGCCACCCTGAGTACTGATTTTCAGGTCGATGACATCGGTTTTGACATGCACTTTTTCAGTGACTGCCGAGGCTTCGGGCGTTGTGGGTACATCAGGCATTGATTCTTCTGTCGGTGCAGGCAGATCCGGCAAATCCGCTTCGGCGTCAGTTGCTGGGCCGTTTGCGGTGTCAGCCGCTTGTTCGGCCGCTTGCTGCTGAGGTCGGACATAGTCATTCTGCCAGGCTTCCCACAACAACAGGGAGACGATGAGCAGGCCGAAAATAAATAGCGTTCTGAGATTATCCATTGTGATTCTTTGTTTTTAAGTCGGGAACGGGATCCACACCACCCTCATGCCAGGGGTGACAACGAGACAAGCGACGCAAACCGAGCCAGACGCCGCGGAGGGCGCCATGTCGCTCAATGGCATCAATCATATACTGTGAACAGGTAGGCTGGAAGCGACAGTGCATGCCGACAAACGGGCTCAACAAGAGCTTATAGCCTCGAATGAAGCTGATCAGGATTTTTGCCATTGCGCCACCACTGTTAACCAATGTCGCTCCAATGCTGCCCAGATTTGTGCGCTGTCCCGCTGGTCCACGCCAGGCCGTGACAACACCACAATGTCGATGTTGGAGAATGCGGATTGGTGCTGTCGGAATGACTCGCGAATAATCCGCTTCAAGCGGTTGCGGTGGCTGGCGAGCTTGACGTGTTTCTTAGCTATGGCCAGCCCTAGTCGGGGATGTCCGACTGAATTTTCAACCGTTAGTACCGTCAGTCCGCCCCCTCCGATGCGTTTTCCCTGACGGAATACCCGAGAAAAGTCTCCCGGGCGATTCATTCTCATGGCTCGGCTGAATGAGGCCAAGTCATGCCCTCCTGGAGAGGTCAGAGGGATTAAACTGACAGTTTTGCGCGGCCTTTGGCGCGACGAGCGTTGATAACGCGACGACCACCAACAGTTTTCATGCGGGCACGGAAACCGTGAGTGCGCTTGCGCTTCAGATTGCTAGGTTGAAAAGTACGTTTCATTTCACCAACTCCAGAACTAGTGTTTATTTCGCTGCCCGCGGCTTTAATAAGCGCTAAAACCGGCCAGGCAAAAAGACACGGGATTATAAAGTTTCGAAGGTGATCAAGTCAAACCAGAATCACTGATTAATATAACTGTGATTTAACTTGCCAAACCAAACGCAGAAAGATAACTTTAGTGGTCCTGCGCCGGACGCTATACTATAGCAGACATAGGTCGTCTGCGCCTCTGTATTTTTGACCAAGCGATTGATAATCAAGGAGTTCATGTGTCCTCACCCCTTTGGGAAAAATGCCTGTCCCATCTCGAAGGTGATCTTTCGGCACAACAGCTGAACACATGGCTCCGGCCTCTGCAGGCCATCGAAACCGAAGATAGTTTGCGCTTACTCGCGCCGAATCCCTATGTCAAAGCCTGGGTACAGGAACAGCTGGAACAGCAAATCAATAGCCTGATCCACAATCTGAGTCAGGGCCTGATTGCGCGGGTAGCGATTGAAGTCGGCACCGTGCCGGCTGAAGAAATCAAACCGCGCCGCAACACCGCGCCGGTCAGCGAAATCGTCACACCGCAAGCCGAAAACAAAGAGCCGGCTAAAACCGAGCCCGCTATCGGCAGCCCGATGAATCCGCTGTTCACCTTTGATAATTATGTCGAAGGTAAGTCCAACCAGATAGCCCGCGCTGCC
>JABURN010000210.1 GCA_014762585.1 Methylophaga sp. | reverse complement strand
ACAATGGCTAAAATTAACTATCATCATCTTTACTACTTCTGGCGTGTAGCGCTGTCAGGCAGCATCACCCGAACGGCAGAAGAATGCCACGTCTCTCAGTCAGCGTTGTCTCAGCAGATCAAGCAGCTTGAGAGCACCATGGATGTCCAGCTGTTTGAACGGGTAGGCCGACAACTTGTGCTGACCGATACCGGCAGGAAGGTACTCAGTTATGCCGATGAAATATTCACTACTGGAGAAGAGCTGCAATCATTTCTGAAGAAAGGCGAACTGGCAGCGCAACGTCATATCAATATCGGTGTATTAACGACCCTATCGAGAAACTTTACTGAATCTTTCATCAGCCCCTTATTGCAGGAATCCAATGTCAGCTTTACCTTGAGCACCCGGGGAATGACCAACCTGTTAAACGGCCTCAGCAGCCACGAGCTCGACCTGGTACTAACCAACCGCTCGGTAAGCCAGCAAAACGATGACGCTATCTGGCAAAGTCAGCTGGTATCAAGGCAATCCGTTTCTATTATCGGGCCTGCTGAAAAAAAACCTGACACGACCTTCCCACAAGGATATGACAAGCTGAAATGGGTGCTTCCCACGGGCATCACAGAAATCCGTTCAGCTTTTGATGCCTATTGCTCCACGGTGGGTTACAGCCCTGAACTCCAGGCTGAGGCAGATGATATGGCCATGTTACGACTACTGGTCAGAGATACTGGTGCTATCACCGCCCTGCCCCCTGTGGTGGTCAAAGATGAGATTGCGAATGGCCGGCTGGCCGAATATCAGGTGCTGCCCAACGTCTACGAAAACTTTTATGCCATTACGATTCGCCGTAACTATGTACCGGCCATTGTGACGGATCTACTGAAAAAAAATATTGTCGAACACCCTTCAAATATCAGCGCAAATAAAAAAGCCCTCAGTTGAGGGCTTTTTTAGTCTGGATAGAGTGCGGTCGAGGGATTAAATCAATGTCGCCAGAATTTCGTTAAAGGTCTCGCTGGGACGCATAATGCCCAGCATTTCAGCATCATCCGGCAGATAATAACCGCCCATATCCACTGCGTTGCCCTGCACCTTCGTCAGGTCCTCAATGATGGTTGATTCCTGCTCCGTCAGGGAGTGGGCAATCGGACCAAAAGTGTCTTTGAGCTTTGCATCATCACTCTGCGCTGCCAGTGCCTGAGCCCAGTACATGGCCAGGTAGAAATGACTACCCCGGTTGTCGAGGTCACCGGTGTTTTCTTTGGGTGATTTATTTTCCTGCAGCAGTTTGCCGGTCGCGGCATCCAGCGTGTCAGCCAGAACTCTGGCTTTGGCATTATTCTGCGTGTTGGCCAGGTGTTCGAGCGAAGCAGCAAGCGCCATCAGTTCGCCCAAAGAATCCCAGCTCAGGTGATTTTCTTCCTGCAATTGGCTGAGCAGTTTCGGTGCGGTACCACCGGCACCAGTTTCAAACAGGCCGCCGCCTTTCATTAGTGGCACGACGGACAGCATCTTGGCAGAAGTACCCAGCTCCAGAATCGGAAACAGATCGGTGTTGTAGTCACGCAGCACGTTACCGGTTACCGAGATGGTGTCCTCGCCTTTACGCATTCTGTCCAGTGTGATTTGGGTTGCCACCACCGGATCCAGAATCCGGATATCGAGCCCATCGGTGTCAAGTTCGGGCAGGTACTGATGGACTTTGCTAATCAATTGAGCATCGTGAGCACGGTTCTGATCCAGCCAGAAAATGGCCGGGGTGTTGGACAGACGTGAACGGTTGACGGCGAGTTTGATCCAGTCCTGAATCGGTTCGTCTTTGGTCTGACACATACGGAAAATATCACCCTCTGCCACATCAAACTTGAAGATGGTGTCACCATCCCGATCCGTCACTTTAATCACACCCTCGGCCTGCGCCTGGAAGGTTTTATCATGGGAACCGTATTCTTCTGCTTTCTGTGCCATCAGACCGACGTTAGGTACCGTACCCATAGTGACCGGATCCAGTGCACCTTTGGCTTTGCAGTCATCAATCACGGTTTTGTAAACACCGGCATAGCAACGATCCGGAATCATCGCCAGCGTGTCTTTCTGTTCGCCGTTTTTATCCCACATCTTGCCGCCTGCACGGATCATGGCCGGCATTGAGGCATCGACAATCACATCAGACGGTACATGGAAGTTGGTAATACCCTTATTGGAATCGACCATGGCCAGGCTGGGTTGCTTGGCGTAGACCGCTTCAATATCAGCTTCAATCTGAGCCCGGGTCTCAGCATCGACCTTGTCCAGACGACTGTATAGGTCACCAAGACCATTATTGAAATTGACGCCCAACTCATCAAACAACGCGCCGTGTTTAGCAATCAGCTCCTTGAAATAGGTTTTCACGGCAAAGCCAAACAGAATCGGATCCGAGACCTTCATCATGGTGGCTTTCAGATGTAAAGACAGCAGTACATCGTCCTGCTTGGCTTTGGCGATGGCATCGGCATAAAAGGCCTGCAGACTGCTGGCTCTCATCCGGGTAGCGTCGATCACTTCACCGGCCAGTACCGGAATGGATTGCTTGAGCACGGTTTCATTGCCGGCTTTGTCCACAAAGGTCACTTTATATTCATTGACCTTGCTCGATGTCACAGACTGTTCGCTGCCATAGAAATCATCTGCTTGCATATGGGCCACATCGGTTGCGGAATCAGCTTTCCACTGCCCCATAAAATGCGGGTTGCTGCGGGCATAGTTTTTCACCGCTGCCGGTGCCCGACGGTCGGAGTTACCCTCGCGAAGTACCGGATTCACAGCAGACCCCAGCACTTTAGCGTAGCGATCTTTAATTTTTTGTTCTTCGTCGTTTTTCGGGCTGTCCGGGTATTCAGGCAGATCATAACCCTTGGCTTTAAGCTCTTTAATGGCCGCCTTCAGCTGCGGAATAGACGCCGAGATATTCGGTAATTTGATGATATTGGTGTTTGGGTCCTGGGTCAGTTTGCCCAGTTCGGCGAGGTGGTCAGGAATGCGCTGAGCTTCGGTCAGATTACCCGGAAAGTTAGCGATAATACGTCCCGCCAGTGAGATATCACTGATTTCAAAATCAATATCCGCGGGCTTGGTGAAAGCGCGGATGATGGGCAGCAGCGAAAACGTTGCCGCAGCGGGAGATTCATCAACTTTAGTGTAGATAATTTTCGACATTCTTGATCCTTGCTAATCCTTTCTAAAGATTGTTGAGCGCGCTGCATAGCGTATTCGGCGCTCTGTGATGGCGCACATTATACGGCATCCATGCTGGTTGCCGGATGCCTGTTGAGAATTCTATGGATGTTCTGGTTTGGCGGTCGCTTCAGCCAAGCCCTGATCACGCAGCGTCAGCGCGATCAAAAACGGCCAGAGGATGTGTGGTAATAATGTGCATCATCACACGCTGACCGGGTTCAGCGATATTTTCATGACTGCAACGGATTTTAACCATCGCGCCGGCATCGGTCTTCACACAATACAGGCGGGCAATGCCCTCATATCGGCTCCAGATGATCTCGCCATTACCCGCCTCGTCCAGGGTTAGTGACAAATCATCTGGTCGCAGCAATAAATCAACGTCACCCTGCGCCCCGTTCACGGGTGAAGCCGGGGCATTGCCCAGTGCCGTAGCCACGATATTACTGCCTGAATCCAGAGTACCGGGCAGAAAGCTGGCATCGCCCAGGAAACGAGCAACGAATCGGTTTTGGGGTTCGCTGAAACAATTTTCAGGGGTGCCGATTTGTTCCAGTTTCCCATCTTTCAACACACCAATTCGGTCACCGACCGAGAGCGCTTCCTCCTGATCATGTGTGACCCAGATGGCCGGCACATGAGCATCTTTCAGCGCATGTCGAATTTCCCATCGCAAATCGTCTTTCAGCGCGGCATCCAGATTAGATAAAGGCTCATCCAGCAATACAAACGCCGGTTCGTGCGCCAGGGTGCGGGCCAGTGCAACACGCTGTTTCTGTCCACCGGACAGGTTAGCCGGCCTGGCATTTCGCCAGGGGCTGAGGCCAAGCAGTTCAATCCAGTGATCGGATTTGCTGCTGTCTTTGAGTTTGAAACTGACATTCTGTGCCACAGTAAGATGTGGGAATAGCGCAAAGTCCTGAAACACCATGCCCACATGGCGTTTTTCCGGCGCGATGGTTTTGCTGGCCGTCACCGTCTGGTCGCCGAGTTTTATCGTGCCTTCAGTAATCGGAATCAGACCAGCCAGGGCCTGCAGGATCGTAGTTTTGCCGCAGCCCGTCGGTCCCACCAGGGTCAGCAGTTCTGAAGCGCCCAGTGAAAAACTGAGATCATCGACCACCTTTTTCTGGCCGTAATGGACAGAGACATTCTGAACTTCAATCATGAGAGAGACGGTTCCTCTTCGATGACATCCGTCTGATTCCAGCGTTCGCCATAAAACATCACAGCCAGAGCCAGACCGGAAATCATCACTAATAACAGCCCGGGAATCGCTGCCTGCCCGAAATAACCGGCTTCATAAACCCGCCACAGGTATGTAGCCAGGGTCTCAAAATCCAGCGGGCTCAGGATCAGCGTCGCCGGTAATTCTCGCATGACTTCAAGGAATACCAAAGCAGCGCCTGCAACAATACCGCGAATGCTGAGTGGCAAGGTAATACGACGGAAGGCTTCTTTGCGACTGGCACCCAGCAAACGAGCAGCCTTAACCAGGCTGGGATCAAGGCGCTCTGAGGTAGATCGAATCGACCCTACAGCCAATGGCAAGAAGCGCATCACATAGGCCAGCACCAGCAATGTCAGAGTCTGGTAGAGCACTGACAGTTGCAGGCCGACATAGACCAGCGCGGTACCCATAACAATGCCCGGGACACCAAAACCCAGGTAGCTGACACGTTCCATCAGACGACCGAATTTGCCGCTGATAGCCGCCTGCGCGACCGGTATCGCGAATATCACCGTAGCAATGGCAGCAAACAAGGCCGCGTAAGCCGAGTTCCAGGCATAAACCAGTTCAAAACTACCGGCGCCCTCACGCCATAACCAGATCCCGAACACGGCAAGTGGCAGCAATATCGACAATGCCACCACCGGCATACAGGCCAGCAGCATCACGGAAGTACGAAGACGACCCGGCCATAAGGTCAGGGATTTACCCGGTCTTTCACGGGTGCCCTTAACCCGGGATTCCAGAAACAGAATCAGACCGACAATAACCAGCAACTGCAATGACAGCATCGCAGCCTGACTCAGGCCGAAGCTGTTGTATTCGACATAAATCATGCGAGTGAAAGTATCGAGTCGCAGAATGGCCGGCGTACCGAAATCAGACAGGGCATACATCGCAGCCAGTAAAGCGCCGGCAGCAATGCCGTTGGTAATCCTTGGCAGTACCACAGTCCATAGACTGCTGAGTAAAGACATGCCCAGTGTGCGGGCGGCATAGACCAGGCTGGCATCCAGGCTCAGCAATGAGGCGCGAACCGTCAGCATCACAAAAGGATAGGTATAGAGCGCCATCACCACGCTGGAACCGAACAAACCGTCAAAACTCGGCGTGGTTATGCCGGTCAGTTGTTCTATTTCACCACCCGGCCCGAAAGCCGCATATAGAGTGAATGCACCAATATAACTGGGAATCGCTAAGGGGGCGGCCAGCAACACCAGCCAGAATTTACCCCAGGGCAGTCTGACATAAGCTGTCAGCAGCGCCAGAGGCACGCCAATCAGAACAGCGCCGCCGGCTGTGAACACCATTAATGCCAGCGTATTGGTCAGGATTGTGAGATTGCGGGCATCGAACAGTTGGGGACTGTCTGCTGCCAGTGACATCAGCACAACCACCGGCATCACTGCAATCAGAGCGATGATAAAGGCCAGTGGATAGGACGGAGACCATCGCTTCATAGCACGCCGACGTTGCGCATCAGGTCAATAGTCGGACGCAAGTCAGCCAGACGGGTCAGATCAATTTGCGGAGGATTAATGGTGTTCAATCCGGGCAAACCCTGTGGAGGAGCGACACCGCTGACCAATGGTATTTCACAGGCTTCTTCCGCCAGATAAGACTGCACTTCTCTGGTCAGCAGGTAACGAATGAAGTTGGCCGGCAAATCGCCTTCCTTGAGCGCCAGAATACCCGAGGCATTAACCAGGCAGCCGGCATCGTTATTGGTGAAAGCCAGATCAACATTGGCATCAGGTTTACCGGCTTTAAGACGCAGAGTGTAATAGTGATTGGCAAGCCCGATATCGACCTCACCGCGCTCAACCGCCATGACCACACCCAGTTCCCCGGCAAACTTCTTGGCCTTTCTGTTCATCGCCTTGAGCCAGTCGGTGGTGACTTTATCGCCTTCAAGGATCCGCATCCCCGTCACAAACGACTGGAACGCCGCATAGGCCGGTGCCCAGCCCACACTGAAATCAGAGTCCGGCAAAGCCATTATGTCATCGGGGATCTTGTCGGCGGTCAGTCTTTCTGTGTTGAAAGGAATGGTTCGGATACGACCAGTGACC
>JABURN010000057.1 GCA_014762585.1 Methylophaga sp. | reverse complement strand
GGATCGAACCCCCGACCCTCGCCTTGTAAGGGCGATGCTCTCCCAGCTGAGCTAAGCACCCCAAGAAAAAAGACTAGTTTACAGCATCTTTAAGTGCTTTACCAGCTTTGAAAGCAGGAATTTTAGCCGCAGCGATTTTGATTTCTTCGCCTGTACGTGGGTTACGGCCAGTACGTGCAGCGCGCTCGCGAACAGAGAAAGTGCCGAAGCCAACCAGCGTGACCTGGTCGCCTTTGCTCAGCGCTTTGGTAACAGCTGATGTCATGCCATCAACAGCTTGGGCGGCTTTTGCTTTAGAGATGTCTGCAGCTGCAGCAACTGCATCGATGAGTTCAGATTTATTCACAGCTTAATTCCTCATATCGTTATTAATCGTTATGTATCCAAGTACCGGATTCACTGTTTCCTGGCTCAGCGATACCGGACTGTGAGTATCTAACTACAGCAAAATTAACGTGTCAAGACGGCGGAACTGTGTTTCGAGCAAGATTTTATCAGGGCTGAGCGGTGATTGATTGCGATCAGTTGACAATCTGATTCAAGCAATGAATATTGTCAGGTTAGCTGCTTTTGTATCAGCCAGCGTGTCAGCGACACATATTGCTCAACCGTTACCGTCTCCGGACGCTGTTCCGGCATAATTCCCACCTGCTCAAGATCAGTTAAAGATGCCAGTTTTTTCAGGGTGTTAGCGATCGTTTTGCGTCTTTGACTGAAAGCGGCAGTGACAATCTGATTGAGTTTGGTCAAGTCGACTTCGCCCCCTTTCATCTCAGCCAGAGGCTGCAGGTAGATAATCGCAGATTCCACTTTTGGTGGTGGATCAAAAGCCTCGGGGGGGACGATGAACATTTGTTCCACATAGCACTGATGCTGCAACATAATACTCAGTCGACCATACTGCTTGGTGCCGGGCGCGGCGCAGATGCGCTCCACTACCTCACGTTGCAGCATAAAGCACATATCCTCGATACAGTCGGATTGGTCCACAAGGTGGAACAACAAAGGCGTTGTGATGTTGTATGGGAGGTTGCCAATTACCCTGAGCTTTTCGCCCTGCTGTTGAAGTTGTCGATAGTCGAATTTGAGTGCATCCGCTTCATGAATTCTGAGGTGGCCGTGGCTTGCCAGTTTCTTTTTTAAAAGCGGTACCAGGTCCCTATCCAGTTCAATCACGTCCAACTGGTCACAGCGGCTTAACAGAGGCGCTGTCAGTGCGCCTCTGCCGGGACCAATCTCGACCAGGTGCTGGCCCATATCGGGACTGATAACCTCAATGATGGATTCGATGATGCCTTCATCATGCAGAAAATTCTGACCAAAGCGCTTCCGCGCACGGGGATAATGTGATTCAGTCATGTTAATTGCCCGATGATTGCTGGCTATCGGCCATTTCAAGCGCCATGTCGACGGCCGCCTGCAGGCTGGAGACGGAAGCTTTCCCCGTGCCTGCCATATCCAGTGCGGTGCCATGATCAACGGATGTACGGATAAAAGGCAGCCCTAATGTGACATTAACGGCACGGCCAAAACCATGATGTTTGAGTACCGGCAGACCTTGATCATGGAACATGGCCAGCACCACATCATAATCTTTAAGCCTGTCCTGATTGAATATGGTATCGGCCGGCCAGGCACCGCTGACGGCAAGCCCTTCGGCCTGACAGGCATCGATGACCGGCTGGATAGTGTCTATTTCTTCACGTCCCAGATGCCCGCCTTCACCAGCATGGGGATTAAGCCCGCAGACAGCGATTCGCGGCTTGTTCAGACCGAACTGGCGTTTTAAAGAGTTGTTGGTAATATGCAGAATCTGCTGCAGGCTGTCACGGGTGATAGCATCACTCACGGCGGTCAGCGGTAAATGGGTCGTTGCCAGTGCCACCCTCAGATCATCGGTCGCCAGCATCATCACCACTTTGGATACACCGGCACCGTCAGCAAAAAACTCGGTATGACCACTGAAACTGTGACCGGCATCGTTTATGACGCCTTTGTGAACCGGCGCTGTCACGATCGCATCGAATTCACCACTGATACTTTTATCCAGTGCCAGTTGCAACATGGCCAGCACATAGCTGCTATTGGCTGGATTAAGTTCGCCGGCAGTAACCTGCTGACTTAATTGAACAGGCAAGTAATACAGACTTCCGGGTTCGGCTATGGCAGCAGGCTGATTCAGATCGGCCTTCATCAGCTGTAACGGCAGATTTAACTGCTGCGCTCTTTGCTGTAACAGCGCCGGATCAGCCAGGACAATCAATTGCGCCTGTTGCCGGGTCTGCGCCAGTTGAATAGCGAGATCAGGGCCTATGCCTGCAGGTTCACCGCTGGTGAGTGCTATGCGCCTTATCACCATCAAAGATCGCGGTATTCAACATAGGCTTCGTCACGCATCGCACGCAGCCAGCTTTCCATTTCTTCGTCAATCTTACGCTGACGGATTTGCTCCCGTGCTTTGTTGCGTTTGAATTCTTCCGCCATGTTTTCTTCACGGCGGTCTTCCACTTTGATCAGATGCCAGCCGAATCGGCTCTGGAAGACTTCGCTCATTTCTCCGATAGCCAGCGCGTCCATTTTTTCCTGGAATTCCGGCACCATCACACCGGGACTGACCCAGCCCAGGCTGCCGCCCTCAATGGCTGAACCGGTATCTTCAGAGTGAGCACGGGCCAGTTCGGCAAAATCTTCACCGTTGGCAATTCGCTCGCGCAATTGATTCAATCGTTTTTCGGCTTCCTCATCACTGACAAGCTCATTGGTCTTGATCAGGATGTGGCTGGCGAGTGTCTGTTTGACCAGATGAGTCTCTGCACTTTTTTTGTCTTTCAGTCTGACCAGATGAAAACCACTGCCGCTACGCAGCGGCTCGCTGACTTCACCGACAGAGAGATCAGGTACAACATCCGCAAACAGGGACGGCAGCTCGCCTTGCTTGCGCCAACCCAGCTCACCGCCTTCCAGCGCGTTCTGGCCATCTGAGTAACCTGCCGCAACCTGGCCGAAGTCACCGCCCTCGGCGAGCAGCCCCTGAATTTTTTCCAGCTGTTCCCGCGCCTGCTGCACTTCTTCCGGTGACGCAGCTTCCGGTATGCTGATCAGAATGTGCTGCAGCTGGTATTCAATTTCACTGTTACCCGCCTGCACGCTCTGGGTGGCAAGGAAATTATCAACTTCACGATCTGACACCACGACCCGATCTTCCACCTGCCCTTTGCGGAGACGACTGATGATCATCTCTTCACGAATCGTTTCGCGAAACTGACTGAAATCATAGCCGTCTTCTTCCAAAACATCGCGGAACTGCCGCAGATTCATATTATTGTTGTCGGCAATCTGGCGCAGCGCGGCATTCAATGCATCATCCCCCACTCTGACACCTACCTGCTCAGCACGCTGCAATTGCAGACGTTGCATGATGAGACGTTCCAGCACCTGTTTACGCAGAATATCATTGGGCGGTATGGCGGCCTGACGCTGGCGAAGCTGCTGACGCACAGTTTGCTGCATATCCATCAACTCGCTTTCCAGAATCACTTCATCATTAACAACGGCGATAATACGATCCAGCGGTGCAGCCCAGACATTAGTGGCCAGCAACAAGGCGGCAATCAGAAACTTCATCAAAATCATTACTCCAAAATTCTCGCGGGCATTATATAAGGATATGCTCTGTCTGTGTGTGTCGGCTCCAGAGACAATGTCTGCTGTGACTGACTTCAGTCTGCCTGGTAGCCGCGAATACTGCTTTCCAGCAAGCTGTCAGATTTCTTACCAAATGCGCCCAGACCTTTCAGTTCAACCTGGAAATAAATCGCCAGATTGCGGTCATCATCAAAGGCATCGTTGACATAATTACGGATCGCCAGACGGGTCGCCCAGCAGCAACTGTCATACTGTACACCGGCCAGCGCTTCCAGCGTTCTGCCCTGATCAATGGAACGGTACCAGCGACCGAACAGTTGCCAGCGTTCAGACACTGGCATTTGGGCGGAGATATCAACCTGCTCCAGACCTTCAAGACGGGTAATATCAGCGCCATCACGGCGATAGCGGTGAGAAATATTGAAAATACCGCCCTCGTCACCGCGATAACGTAGACCCACCGATGACATATTGGATTGCGTTTCGCTCGGATCCCACTGGATTTCACCACTGACCGACCATTCGTCGTTAATGAAAGCGACGGCCTCGGCAATCATGTCAGAGTCGGGTTCGCTGTCTTCAGTACCGTTGGGCAATGTCACATTGCGATCATCAAAATAGCGGATTTGTCCTAATGTCAGTCTCAGGTTTTCATCACCGGTTTCCTGGTTGATGATTCGGGAAGTCACTGCCAGAGAGAGTTGATTGGCATCACCAATACGGTCACCACCGATAAAGCGATCATAGGAGAACAGCCTAATCATATTAAAGGTAGAGAGACTGGTATCGAAATCCGGGATATCCGATTGATCACGCTCCGGAATGTACAGATAGAAAGCCCGTGGTTCCAGCGTCTGCAGGAAATTACCTTTACCGATATTGAGTTCGCGCTCGAAAAACAGACCGGTATCAAAGCTGGCAATGGGCAGAGAGCGTGAGGCATCGTCATCAAACTGATTCAGATCATCGCTTTTTAGATTGTAGCGGGTATGGTTGAAAGCCAGTCTGGGCGTGGCAAAAAACGCCGAAGTGCCCATCGGCATACTCACCGCGGGTTCAAAATTAATACGCTGACCTTCCACCCGGTCATTATGGTCGAACTCGACATATTCGCCTTCGAACTCATAAGTCATCCCCAGCGCCTGATCCGGCAGATAACCATTGAGCAGTAACTGTGGCAAACGTTTGTATTGTTCGGGTACATCAGCCAGGGTCTGATAGCCCTGTAAGCGTGCAGTGAAATCCCAGACATCGCCTCTGTAACCGGTCTGCACTAGACGGTTAAGGTGGGTGCGGCTTGAAAGACTCAGACTGGAACCGAAATCCTCGAAGTAGTTTTCATCGGAGACGTAGTTGTAATCGACAAGTGCATGCCAGCGATTGGGCAAATAGGAACGGTGCTGCCAGGTAAACAACTCACGATCTTCCTGATAGTTAGGATTGATCTCATCGCCATCTTTTCTGAGCTTATCTGAATTCAGGTAATTGGCTTCGACCTCACCTTCGCCCCATTCTGACAGATAGCGGAACTGACCACCCAGCATCACGCCCCGATCGCTCATGTAACGGGGAGTCAACGTCGCATCCATATTGGGAGCGATGTTCCAGTAATACGGCGTCATCAGATCAAAACCGGTCTCATCGCTGTTACCGACTGACGGTGGCAGGAAACCGGACTTACGCTCATCATTGAGCGGGAAGTTGATATAAGGGGTGTAGAAAACCGGCACGCCCTTCAGACGCACGACCACATCCTCCGCCTCACCGACACCGGACTCATGGTCCAGATGCACTTCATCTGCATCCAGCAGCCAGGCGTTATCGCCCTCCGGACAGGTGGTGTAGCTGGCATTTTTCAGATCGGTGGTCGCTTTTCCCTTACGCAGCAAATGACTTGCCTGACCCCGGGCATGCATCTGACGGATGCGGTACTGGGCATTGAGCATTCTGCCCTCATCTTTATCCATCGACCATTCAGCCTGCTCTGAATCGACGATAATCTCGCTGTCACGCAAGCGAACGTCGCCGCTGGCAGTAATATCACCACTGGCGCGGTTGTAGGTAGCACGCTCAGCACTCAGTTGCTGGCCGGCCCGGGTGATATCCACATCACCGGAAAACACTGAGGTGCCACGTTGCAGCAACTGCACATCATTGGCTTTAACATCAACAGGGCTTTGCTCCGGATCTACCGTGGTCGCGGGGAGGAATAAATCCTCGTAGCCAAAGTGGCAACTGAGCCCCCTTTCCTGTTGGGCCGCAGCAGCCCCGGCAAGACAGGACATAAATAAGGTAGAGAGAAGCTTCAATTTGCGCATGTTCATCCTCAAGCTGCTGACCCAGCCATGATTGACGTCCTGACCGAATGAAAAATAACGCTCAATTTATCGCATATATAGTTGTAATCGGCAAATCAGTCCGACCCTGCTTAAGCAGGCAAAACAGGATAATCCTATTCGCTCAACGACTTAGCTGAAAACTCCATATAAAGGCAGTTTCCGGGCTGATTTTAAGCAACGCTGACTCCAGCCGCTGGCTTAAATTATTTTGTCATGATGTGTTGACAGGGCAGGCATCAGTCCCTATGATATGCGCTTCCTTTCGGGGGCTATAGCTCAGCTGGGAGAGCGCCTGCATGGCATGCAGGAGGTCGGCGGTTCGATCCCGCCTAGCTCCACCAAATACTCGAAAGAAAAGTTTTAGGTCCCCATCGTCTAGAGGCCTAGGACACCGCCCTTTCACGGCGGTAACAGGGGTTCGAATCCCCTTGGGGACGCCAATATTGAGGGTCTGACCAATCAGGCCCTTTTCTTTTCGAGACAATTTAAAGACCTGGGTCCCCATCGTCTAGAGGCCTAGGACACCGCCCTTTCACGGCGGTAACAGGGGT
>JABURN010000093.1 GCA_014762585.1 Methylophaga sp. | reverse complement strand
GTAAAGGTCAGGATTGGCGCAATCCAGCGTACCAGTGCCTCAATGATGTGGTACATCGCGGTCTGTGAGCTGCGACGTGCCAGGCTGTCGGCTTTCATTGTGTACTGGCGATCTTTAGTGATATCCAGATACAGGCTGCCCATTTCATTGGCGCAGAAGTTATGCACTTTCTGGTAAATCAGGTGGAACTGATAGCTGTCGTAGGCTTTGAGAATATCCTGCTGTACCTGATAGGCACGATCCAGCGCCCAGCGATCCAGCGGCAACATATCTTCCGTCGCGACCATGTTGGCAGCCGGGTCGAAATCATTCAGATTCGATAACAGGAAGCGTGCAGTATTGCGAATGCGGCGGTAGGAGTCAGCCGTGCGTTTCAGAATCTCATCCGAGACATGCATCTCACCGCTGTAGTCGGTGGCAGCCACCCACAGGCGAATGATATCGGCCCCCAGATTATTCATGACTTTCTGCGGCGCGACCACATTGCCTTTGGACTTGGACATTTTCTTGCCCTGCGCATCCACGGTAAAGCCATGGGTCAATACCGCTTTGTAAGGCGCTGCATCCGTCGTTGCCACCGAGGTGAGCAAAGAAGACTGGAACCAGCCACGATGCTGATCGCTGCCTTCCAGATACAGATCGGCGGGCCGGTCCAGGTAATCACGGCGTGCCAGCACACAGGCATGCGAGACACCGGAGTCAAACCAGACATCCAGTGTGTCAGTGACTTTATCGTAATCAGCCGCCTCACTTGAAAGCAGTTGCTCGGCATCCATATCGAACCATGCATCGATACCACCCAGCTCGACTTTCTGCGCCACCTGTTCGATGAGCGTTTCTGTCTGCGGATGCAGTTCACCGGTTTGCTTATGCACAAACAGCGGGATCGGCACGCCCCAGGTACGCTGACGGGAAATACACCAGTCCGGACGACCTTCCACCATGCCTTCAATGCGTTTCTGGCCCCAGTCAGGCATCCACTCAGTGTCAGCAATGGCTTTCATCGCCGCCTGACGCAGACCGTTTTGATCCATGCTGACAAACCATTGCGGCGTGGCACGGAAAATAATCGGGGTTTTATGACGCCAGCAATGCGGGTAGCTGTGCAAAAGATCCTGATATGCCAGCAGCGCACCCTTCTCTTTCAACAGTTCGATGACCTGTGGATTGGCTTTAAATACTGATTCACCGGCGAACAAGGGAGTATCAGGGAGGAAACAGCCATTACTGCCGACTGGATTATCGACTTCCAGCTTGTATTTAAGCCCCACCGTGTAGTCATCCTGACCATGGCCAGGCGCAGTATGAACCGCACCGGTACCACCGTCACTGGTGACATGATCACCCAGAATGACCGGGACCTGACGGTCATAGAGAGGATGCTGCAGCAACAGGCCTTCCAGTTGTTCGCCTTTAACCCGGCCAATGACCTCACCTTCCAGCTGATAACGCTCAAGCGCTTTTTCAAACAGGGCTTCAGCCAGCACCAGACGTTCATCGGCGGTCTGGATAACTACATAAGTCAGCTCAGGGTTGAGAGATACCGCCTGGTTAGCGGGCAGAGTCCATGGCGTCGTAGTCCAGATAGGCACATTAACTGCGCCCTGGCCGGTCACGCCGCTGGCCTGTTCAAATGCTGCTGTGTCGATGACCTCAAACCGGACATCGATGGCCGGCGAGGTTTTATCTTCATATTCAACTTCGGCTTCCGCCAGCGCTGAACCGCAATCCACACACCAGTGTACCGGCTTAACGCCCTTGTGCAGGTGGCCCTGTTTAATGATTTGCCCCAGGGTGCGAATAATATCGGCTTCAAAGCTGAAATCCATGGTGAGGTAGGGATTGTCCCACTCACCCAGCACACCCAGGCGTTTGAAATCCTCACGCTGACCGTCGACCTGCTTGGCCGCATATTGACGGCAGGCTTCACGGAATTCCTTGGCTGACACTTTGACACCCGGCTTGCCGACTTTCTTTTCGACATTGAGCTCAATGGGCAGACCATGACAATCCCAGCCCGGCACATAGGGTGCGTCAAAACCGCTCAGGGTTTTGGACTTGAGGATAATATCTTTCAGAATCTTGTTAACCGCGTGGCCGATATGAATGTCACCGTTGGCATACGGGGGGCCATCATGAAGGATAAACTGAGGGCGGCCTTTAGCCTGCTCGCGCAGTTTGCTGTAGAGGTCAATATCCTGCCAGCGCTTCAAGGTTTGCGGTTCGCGGTTAGGCAAACCCGCCTTCATTGGAAAGTCGGTAGCAGGTAAGTTCAGTGTGTGTTTGTAGTCGGCCACAAGCTTCTCGTGATTCTCGAAAAACCAAAAGCGGTAATTATACGGATTTTTTAATGGGCTGTTGAGCCATCGCTTGATGATAAAAGGATTTATTCGTGACCAGCGCTTATGCAAGACAGGGGAATTACAGTAGAATATGCGCTTTGTCAGGTCTCTTTATCGAGCAAAAATCCTATGGCCACATCGGAAAAGGTGATTATTCGCGGTTTAACCCAGGACGGCGGCAAATTCCGACCCAGCGACTGGGCTGAACGCCTGTGTGGTGCTGTCGCCTCTTACGGCCCGGGCAGACGCATCATCTTTCACCCCAATGTCAGTCTGGCTACCATTGACGGTGTTAAATGCGTGATTGTTGATGCTGTTTTGGAACAAACAGACGAAATGCTGTTCGATTTTCTGATGGACTTTGCGCGCGACAACAAACTGCAGACCGAGCGCACCAGCGACTATTCTACCGACGACGATTAGGGAAACTTATTCGCCCTGCTCGTGCTCTGCATCCGGCCAGTTCTGGATATAGTTCTTCAGTAGCTTGTTCTCAAACTTGGCTTTATTCAGCAACTCTTCGACGATGTCGGTAATCGACAACATGCCTTCCAGCTTGCCTTTGAACACCACCGGCAGATGACGGATGTTGTGATCCACCATCATGTTCATACACTCTTCCAGACTATTGTCGGGTTCACAGACATAAGGATCGGGCGTCATCGCATCAGCCACCGTCACCGGGCTCCACATCGCATGTTTCTGATGCAGGATATTGAGCAAGTCACGCTCTGACAAAATACCGACCAGCTTGCCACCCTCATCAGTCACCACCAGTGAACCGATACGGTGTTCCATCATCAAGGTCACGGCCTTGTCCAGTGAATCCGATGGCGTCAAGCCAATGACCGGCTTGCCCTTGTTCTTGGTGATCGACCTGACTTTCATCCGTTCGTCCCTTTCAGCAGAGTGCTATTGCTATTCTGCTTGACTTCGATCCACAAGTGCAAGTGTTCAGCGCCCAGTTTCGGGCGATGTTCTGGAATGTTAGAGATGCTCGCGGGTAGCGCGGAAGTCGATATCCGGCCAGCGCTCCATCGTCAGGTCCAGATTGACCCGGGTCGGCGCGATATAAGTCAGGTTGCCGGCACCATCATAGGCGAGGTTGGTGGAGGCTTTTTTCTTGAACTCTTCCAGCTTGCGTTCATCATCGCAGTAAACCCAGCGTGCGGTGTGTACCTGCACCGGTTCATAGGCACATTCAACGTTGTACTCACCCTTGAGCCTGTGCACCACGACATCAAACTGCAGCACACCGACCGCGCCCAGAATCAGATCATTGTTGTCGATTGGCCGGAACAACTGGGTGGCGCCCTCTTCACTGAGCTGCTGCAGGCCTTTCAGCAGTGCCTTGTTTTTCATCGGGTCTTTCAGACGAACCCGGCGGAACAGTTCCGGTGCGAAATAAGGGATACCAGTGAACTGCAGATCTTCGCCCTGGGTGAAGGTATCGCCAATCTGAATCGTGCCGTGATTGTGCAGGCCCAGAATATCACCGGGCCAGGCTTCTTCAGCCTGTTCACGCTCGGCTGCCATAAAAGTCACGGCGTTGGCGATGGTCACATCCTTACCAATGCGGGTTTGATGCAATTTCATACCTTTGCTGTACTTGCCCGAGCAGACCCGCATAAAAGCAATCCGGTCGCGGTGTTTGGGGTCCATATTGGCCTGAATCTTAAACACAAAACCGCTGAATTTTTCTTCATCCGCAGCGACTTCGCGGCTCTTTGTCTCACGTGGCTGAGGCGCCGGCGCGTATTCAACAAAGGAATCCATCAATTCGGTCACACCGAAATTATTCATCGCCGAACCAAAAAATACCGGTGTCAGTTTACCGGCCAGGAATTCATCCAGATCAAACTCATGGCTGGCGCCGCGTACCAGTTCAATTTCTTCGCGCAGATCTTCAGCCATGCTGCCAAACAGCTCATCTAGACGAGGATTATCTAGCCCCTGGATGATTTCACCCGCTTCTTTGCTGTGCGGCTGGAACAGATGCACGCTATCGTTGAGCAGATGAAAAATACCTTTAAAGCCTTTACCCATGCCAATCGGCCAGGTGATAGGCGCACACTGAATATTGAGAATGGTCTCAACTTCGTCCAGCAACTCAATCGGTTCACGCCCTTCCCGGTCCAGCTTATTGATAAATGTCAGGATGGGCGTATCACGCAAGCGGCAGACTTCCATCAGTTTGATGGTGCGTTCCTCAACACCTTTGGCGCTGTCGATGACCATCAAAGCCGAATCAACGGCGGTCAAGGTACGGTAAGTATCTTCGGAAAAGTCGGCGTGACCGGGCGTGTCCAGCAGATTGACGATGCGGCCATTATAGGGAAACTGCATCACAGACGAAGTGACCGAGATGCCCCGTTCTTTTTCCATCTCCATCCAGTCCGAGGTCGCGTGTTTATCAGTTTTACGGGATTTAACACTGCCTGCCATCTGAATTGCGCCACCGAAATACAGTAGTTTTTCAGTCAACGTGGTTTTACCGGCGTCAGGGTGCGAGATGATCGCAAAGGTGCGACGTTTACTGGCAGCTTGTTGAACGGGACTGGACATAGAATAAGGGCTCTGAATTAAAAAACGGTCTGCCGACCCAGGCCGGCAAACCGTGTATTTTCGCGCATATTGCGGGCTGAAACAATCAGCCTAATAATCAGGCGACCTCAGCCTCGCGGCTGGCCTGCAGCTTGATCGCGATAAATTTCGAGGTGGGCGTGAAGGTTTTATCACCGACGCTGTCCAGCGGCACCAGCGGATTAGTCTCCGGATAATAGGCGGCTGCCTGCCCTTCAGGAATATCGTAACTTAGCAGCGTAAAGCCATTCACCCGGCGCTCTTTGCCATCGCCCCAGAGAGAAATCAGATCGACTTTCTGCCCCGGTTCCAGACCCAGCTTGCGGATATCGGCCTCGTTGGCAAATACCACATCACGCATGCCATAAACACCACGGTAACGGTCATTCATACTGTAAACGGTGGTGTTGTACTGATCATGTGAACGCATGGTCTGTAAAATCAAATCCGGCTTGTCACCCTTAGCGGTGATATCGGCATGAATCAGATGCGTAGGTAAGGCATTAGCCTTGAAATTAGCCTTGCCGGTGTCGGTGTACCAAATCCGATCCCGGGCATTGTTACCCAGGTAAAAACCGCCCGGCAGGTCAACCCGCTCATTAAAGTTGGCAAAGCCGGGAATGGTGTCGTCGATCAAATCACGAATGCGGCTGTAATCTTCCACCAGCCAGCTCCAATCAACAGGGTGTTTGCCCAGTGTCGCTTCGGCCACGCCGGCGATAATCGCTGATTCCGATTTAAGCAGTGGCGAAAACGGCTTCAACTGGCCATAAGAGATATGCACCATGCTGAAAGTGTCTTCCACTGTGATCCCCTGCTTACCGCTTTTCTGATAATCAATTTCAGTACGACCGATGCAAGGTAGAATCAGCGCCTGTTTACCGGTAATCAGATGACTACGGTTCAGCTTGGTTGAAACATGCACCGTCAGTTCACAGTTTTTCATCGCCGCATAGGTTCGCGGTGTATCCGGTGCGGCCTGTACAAAGTTACCACCCAGCCCGAAGAAGACCTTGGCCTCCCCTGCTTCCATCGCAGCAATCGCTTTAACGGTGGTATGGCCATGCTCTCTGGGCACTTTGAATTCAAATCGTTTTTCCAGCGCATCTAATAATGACTCAGGCGGCTGTTCGTCAATGCCCATGGTGCGGTCACCCTGTACATTACTGTGACCACGCACCGGTGACAGGCCGGCACCGGGCTTACCGAGGTTGCCGCACAACAGTTGCAGATTAATGATTTCCTGAACCGTTGCCACTGAATGCAGATGCTGGGTCACGCCCATCGCCCAGCACATAATGACGCGTTCAGCCTTACGGTACATATTGGCCGCGAGTTCAATATCCTGACGACTCAGTCCCGACTGCGCTTCAATCTGTTCCCAACTGGTATTGTCGACTTCAGCCAGATAGTCATCCAGGCCATCGGTATGTTCGGCAATAAATTCATGATCAAACACCGCCGGTTTATTACCGGCCTGGGCTTCACGTTCCCATTGCAGCAGGAATTTGACCATACCGCGGATCGCCGCCATATCGCCGCCGAGTGCAGGACGGAAATAGGCACTGGTGGTCGGTTCGGACTCATTGGTCAGCATTTCCAGCGGGTTTTGAGGATGCTGGAAACGCTCCAGCCCCCGCTCTTTCAGCGGGTTAAAGCAAATTACCTGAGCGCCGCGCTGCACCGCTTCACGTAGC
>JABURN010000006.1 GCA_014762585.1 Methylophaga sp. | reverse complement strand
TACCGGCCTGTCACGCCGGGGGTCGCGGGTTCGAGTCCCGTCCGCTCCGCCACTTTTCTTTTGAATTTCCCCACGTCAACAGCGCCTCATTTCCCGCTCCGGGACAACGATAATCGGCATTTTTGTTTTATCCTTGTGGCATGACAACAGCATCAAAACACCAATGGCAGTTCTGGATTGATCGCGGCGGCACCTTTACCGATATTGTTGCCCGTAAACCGGATGGCTCACTGAGCGCCCATAAACTCCTGTCAGACAATCCAGAGCAATATGCCGACGCCGCGGTGGCCGGGATTCGTTATTTTCTTGGCCTGAGCGACACTGACCTTATCCCGGCTGATCGCGTCAGCGCCGTCAAAATGGGTACCACGGTAGCCACCAACGCCCTGCTGGAGCGCAAAGGCGAAGCAACTGCACTGTTAACCACCCGCGGTTTCAGAGATGCACTACAGATTGGTTATCAGAACCGTCCACAGCTGTTCGACCGGCAGATAAAACAGCCCGAACTGCTCTATCAGACAGTGATTGAGGCAGACGAGCGAGTCGGCCAGGATGGAGAGGTGCTGGTACCACTTGATAAAGCCACCCTCAAAGCCTCTCTTGAAGACTGTTATCAACAGGGCTTTCGCAGCATTGCCATCGTATTCCTGCATGGCTATCGTTTCCATCAGCATGAACAGCAGGCGCGTGAGCTGGCCGAGGCCATCGGTTTCAGCCAGATAAGCTGCTCGCATGAAGTCAGCCCGATGATTAAGTTTGTCAGCCGCGGTGATACCACCGTGGTGGACGCCTACCTCTCTCCGATATTGCGTCGTTATGTGGATCAGGTATCGAGTCAGATGCCCGGTGTGCCACTGTATTTTATGCAGTCATCCGGCGGACTTACTGATGCCTGCCAGTTTCAGGGCAAGGACGCGATATTATCGGGACCGGCCGGCGGTATCGTGGGCATGGCGCGAACGGCTGAACTGGCCGGTTTCAAGCAGGTTATTGGCTTTGATATGGGCGGCACTTCAACCGACGTATCGCATTATGCCGGCGAGTTTGAACGTGAGTTCGAAACCCAGGTCGCCGGGGTACGGATGCGGGCACCGATGATGCGTATTCACACTGTGGCGGCAGGTGGAGGCTCCATTCTGCAATATGATGGGGCTCGCTTCCGGGTCGGTCCTGAAAGTGCCGGCGCCAATCCGGGACCGGCCTGTTATCGCCGTGGCGGTCCGCTGACGGTCACCGACGCCAACCTGATGCTGGGCAAAATCCAGCCCGGTTTCTTCCCCCATGTATTTGGTCCCGATGCCAATCAGCCGCTGGATAAGAAGGTCGTGGCGCAGGGCTTTGCCGAGTTGGCGGAGCAGACCGGACTGGAAGCGGAACAGGTCGCCGAGGGCTTTATCCGAATTGCGGTGCAGCAGATGGCCAATGCGATCAAGAAAATCTCAGTGGCGCGCGGCTATGATGTGACCCGTTATCTGATGCAGTGTTTCGGTGGCGCCGGCGCCCAGCACGCCTGCCTGGTGGCTGAAGCCCTGGGCATGACACAGATCCTGATTCATCCTTTTGCCGGTGTGCTCAGTGCCTATGGTATGGGGCTTGCCGACCAGAGTCTGATCCGGGAGAAAAGTCTCGATCTGGCACTGAACGAGTCGAATCTGGTGGAGATTGAGTCGGAATTAGCCGGCTTGAGTAAGCAAGCACAGCGGGATTTGAGCCAGCAGTATGCCGATGCCGGCGAGTTGCATGTCAATCAGCGCCTGCATGTCCGTTATCAGGGTAGTGATACCGCGATGATAGTCCCAGCCGGATCATTGGAATCCATGACAAAGGCTTTTAAGCAGGCTTATCAGCAGCGTTTTTCCTTCCTGCAGCCGGATAAAACCCTGATAGTCGAAGCGATTTCGGTTGAAGCGCTGTTGAAATCGACGGCGCCTGAGGAAACGGTTTCAACGCTGCATCAGGCAAGGGATATTCCCGCGACCGATAGCGTTCGGTTTTTCAGCCAGGGCGAGTGGCATGAAGCGCCACTGATTGAACGGGCGCTTTTGCGGGCGGGCGATAAGATTCTGGGCCCGGCCATTCTGACCGAGTCTAACGCCACAACGGTGATTGAGCCCGGCTGGCAGGCCGAGGTCAGCGCCCGTCAGCATCTTCTGCTGAGGCAGATTCAGCAGTCACAGACGCATGAAAAGATAGCCACTGAGGTGGATCCGGTGATGCTGGAAGTATTCAATAATCTGTTTATGAATATTGCCGAGCAGATGGGGCTGCAACTGCAGAATACCGCCATGTCGGTCAATATCAAGGAGCGGCTGGATTTTTCCTGTGCTTTGTTTGATGCCGAAGGTCACCTGATCGCTAATGCCCCGCATGTGCCGGTACATCTGGGGTCAATGGGCGAAAGTATTAAATCGGTGATCGAGGCCAATCGCGACACGATAGAAGCCGGTGACGTCTTTTTATTGAATGATCCCTATCATGGCGGTACTCATCTGCCGGATATGACCGTCATTACCCCGGTGTTCGTCGAGGGACACAGCAGACCGCTGTTTTACGTCGGCAGCCGTGGTCACCATGCCGATATCGGTGGTCTGACCCCGGGTTCGATCCCGCCTTTCTCAGTGCATATTGAGGAAGAGGGCATCTGTATCAGTAACTTCAAGCTGGTATCAGGCGATGAACTGCGTGAACAGGCGCTGGTCGATTTGCTGCAGCAGGGCAAGTATCCGGCGCGGAATATTGCTCAGAATCTGGCCGATTGTCGGGCACAAATCGCGGCCAATGAAAAAGGCGCACAGGAACTGCAGAAACTCTGCGCTGAGTATGGCCTGGAAGTCGTACAGGCCTATATGCAGCATGTGCAGGATAATGCCGAGCAGGCTGTCAGAAAGGTCATAGATCGGCTGCATGATGGTAAGTTCAGGGTTCAGCTTGATAATGGCAGCAACATTCAGGTTGCCATTCGGGTGGATAAACAACAGCGCCAGGCCGAGATCGATTTCAGCGGTACCAGTGCCCAGCAGAAGAATAACTTTAATGCGCCCAAAGCGGTCGCTATTGCCGCTGTATTGTATGTGTTCCGGACCCTGGTGGATGATGAGATTCCGCTCAATGCCGGTTGTCTGAAGCCGCTTAGCCTGATGATTCCTGAAGGTTGTATGCTCAACCCGGTGTATCCGGCCTCGGTCGTCGCCGGTAATGTCGAAACCTCGACCTGTATCACCAATGCCCTTTACGGCGCGCTGGGCGTGATGGCGTCGGCGCAGCCGACCATGAACAACCTGACTTTCGGTAATGCACGTCATCAGTATTACGAAACCCTGGCGGGCGGCAGCGGTGCCGGTGGCATCTTTGATGAGCAGGGTGAGTTAATCGATGGTTTTGACGGTAGCCCGGTGGTGCAGAGCCTGATGACCAATTCCAGGCTCACTGATCCCGAGGTGTTGGAAAGCCGTTACCCGGTTCGAATCATCAAGCACGAAATCTGGAAAGGTTCCGGTGGTCAGGGCCGCTGGCATGGCGGCGATGGAGCGATAAGGCGCCTGGCTTTCCTGGAACCGGTGACGGTCAGTATTCTCTCCAATGGCCGCCGGTTCCCGGCCTTTGCCCTGGACGGCGGTGAAGACGGTCACTGCGGCGTTAACCGGCTTATCCGTGCCAATGGTGCTGATAAGACACTGGCAGCCTGCGATCAGGTCGAACTCAAGGCCGGTGATCAGATCGAAATCTGCACGCCGGGTGGCGGTGGTTTCGGTAAAGCCTATAAAGCGTGAATATCAGCGAGGCTGATGGTTTTAATCCGCTTGATACTGGCCGCGCTGTCGCGATCCTCAGCCGTGTTGTAGCCCCAGTCGGCAAGGAACAGCCTGACCTTGTCGAGGCGGTCATCGGTGATGACATTAATCAGGGTGGGCAAGCGGTCTTCGATAAACAGAATCTCGTCTTCAGGCAGCTCCAGGCTCAGATCAGTCAGGATTTGCTGTTTGCTCAGATTACGATCCAGACCGTAGATTTGCTCAAGTGGGAATGAAATCTGATTGGCGCTGAGAATATGATCGACAAAGCGCTCCTGCTTGGTGGTAATGATAAAGCTGTTATCAGTGTCGATTTGATTCAATTTGTCGGCAATGCCGTCAAAAAGTGGATTCATCTCAATCCAGCTGGCAAAGTCATCAGCAATCCATTCATCGCGGGTGGTGCCGAAGATTTCCTTGAGTTCATCGACATTCAGCTGATCGCGCAGCAGCAGGGCTTCAATCTGGTGATGAAAGGCGTCCATCAACATCTCTGTCGACATGCCCTCGTACAGCAGGCGCATGATCAGGGTGGCTTCGTAGCCGGTTTCCATCACCGGTCTGACAGCGCGAAACTGTGACATCAACCCTGCCGGCATGGTCTCCGGCATATCTGACCACAGCTTGCGTGCCACCAGCCAGCCGGCAGTACCGGTCTCGATGGCGCTGTCACAGATCACGCCATCAAAATCAAAGGCATAGATTTTATGACTCATCAGTTTTGAACAGGCAGTGCTTGGCGTAATCGGTCGCTTCGTTGGCGGTCCAGTCCCCTTTAGGCTTGGACTCCATGTTCTGACACCACTTGTCGCTGCCAACTTCCGGGCTGCACGCAGTCAGTAGCAGACTCAGCAGACCCATCACTGTCAGGCTCAGGAGGCGGGTTTTCAGCATATCAATGTCCTTTTAATCTCGTTCATAAACCAGCCGGCCGTGAAACAGCGTATGGCTGACCTGGTGATTGAACAGCCAACCGGCAAAGGGGCTGTTTTTACCGGCACTGACAAAATTCAGCGGCTGGCACTCAAACTCAGAATCGGGGTCCACCAGACAGATATCGGCGACCGCCCCGGTTTTCAATTGACCGGCATCGATGCCTAGAATATCGGCCGGATTACAGGTCAACGCGGCGATCGCGCGCTGCAGTTCGATTTCATCATCTTCCACCAGCTTGAGAGTCAGAGACAGCAGGGTCTCAAGCCCTGAGATGCCAGGTTGGGTTTCGGCAAACGGACCCAGTTTATCATCGCGATCCAGTGGCTGATGATGCGAGGAGATGGCGGCAATGACACCGTCTCGCACGCCCTGTTGCAACTGCTCGCGGTCACGAATACTGCGTAGCGGCGGCAACACATGACTCAGGGCATCGTAATTACCCAGGTCATGCTCGGATAAATGCAGGTGGTGGGCACTGACATCAGCGGTCACCGGCAGCCCACGGTTCTGTGCATCACGAATCAATTTAACCGCTTTGCCGCTGGATAAATTATGAAAGTGAGCGCGTACTCCGGTTTGTTCGATCAGGATTAAATCTCGGCTGACACCGATAATTTCCGCGCTTTCCGGGATACCGCCCAAACCCAGTCGCGAGCTGACCGCGCCTTCGTGCACGCAGCCCTGTTGTTGCAGCCAGGGATCCGCAGCATTAAGAAACAGGGTCATATCCAGCGTCGCGGCATAGGCCATCGCCCGCTGTTGAATCACGCTGTTTTTGATTGCTGACAGGCCGTTGCTGATGCCGATACAGCCGGCGTCTTTAAGACGCGCCATTTCTGCCAGCAGTTCGCCCTCAAGATTCTGGGTCATCGCCCCCATGCTCAGCACCATGGTGCGGCCGGCTTTTTTGGCACGATCTTCAATCAGTTCGACGACGGCTGGATTATCAATGACCGGAGCGGTATCCGGTGGTACACAGACCGTAGTGACACCACCGGCAGCTGCCGCTGCAGTCTCGGACTGAATGGTCGCGGTATGTTCCTGACCGGGCTCGCGCAGCCTGACGCTCAAATCAATCAGACCCGGGATGACCATCAGTCCGGTGGCATCTATGACACGATCGGCGCTGAAGCCATCAAGATAGTCGCTGATAGCGACAATTTTGCCGTCACTGATAAACACATCCTGGCGGGCATCAAGCTGACTGGCCGGATCGATGACGCGGCCGTTTTTTATACGGATCTTCATGCAGGTATCTCGTTTTGTTCTGACTGCGCGCCCAGCGCCATTGACATCACGGCCATGCGAATCGCAATACCATGGGTGACCTGTTCCAGAATCACCGACTGGGGGCCGTCAGCCACGCTGGAAGCAATTTCAACGCCGCGGTTAATCGGTCCGGGATGCATGACGATGGCATCGGGTTTAGCGAGTTTCAGCTTATCTTCGGTGAGGCCGAAGCAGTGGAAATATTCGCGTGCGCTGGGCAGCAAAGCGCCCTGCATTCGCTCGAGCTGTAGCCGCAGCATGATGATGACATCCACGCCTTCCAGCCCGGCTTCCATATCATGATAGACATGCACGCCCAGAGTCTGGCAGTCGGCGGGCAGCAGGGTTTTGGGGCCTATGACCCGGATTTCTCCGACCCCCAAGGTGGCCAGTGCCTGAATCTGGGAGCGGGCCACCCGCGAATGCAGAATGTCGCCGACAATCGCCACCCGCAGATTGTGAAATTCCTGCTTATGGCGACGGATAGTAAACATATCCAGCATCGCCTGGGTGGGGTGGGCATGACGGCCGTCACCGGCGTTGATGACGCTGACATGGGGGGCGACATGTTGCGCGATGAATTCAGCCGCGCCGCTCTGGTTGTGCCGCACCACGAACATGTCGGTGTGCATC
>JABURN010000084.1 GCA_014762585.1 Methylophaga sp. | reverse complement strand
ATCCATCTCGATACCCAGTCTTTCAATAATGCGATCCAGACCGTGATAACGGTGCTCGGGAAATAATTTACGGCTCAGCCTGACCGAGCACAGCGTTTTGCTACTAAGCTGGTAACCGCAGCGCTGAAATGACTGTTTGAGAAAACTGTAATCGAAACGGGCGTTGTGGGCGACGATAACCCGGTCCTGCAGACGCTCAAACAGGGCCGGTGCGATATCCTCGAATCGCGGTGCGTCCTCGACCATCGGATTGCTGATGCCGGTCAGGCGGGTAATCCAAGGCGGAATAGCGACACCGGGATTAATCAGAGTCTGCCAGCGATCCACCACCACGCCATCGTCAACCTGGATAAGGGCGAGTTCGGTCATGCGGTCACGACTGGCGCGGCCGCCAGTGGTCTCGCAGTCGAGCAGCACCATGCGTGATGGAAATGCGGATAAATCAGCCATCGGACTCAATGCGCCTGCCTGCGGCAACGTTCAGAGCAATATTTGACCTGGTCCCAGTCCCTGCGCCATTTCTTGCGCCAGTTGAAAGGGCGCTGGCACACAGGGCAGATTTTGTTAGGCAGATGTGGTTTGTGGTGGACCATGTCACGGTACGAAAAACAGAGACTTTAATCTCGCTTTCAGTCCGTGAAAACGATGTGAATCTAGACCGTCTCTGGCAGCTTTATCATATGCTCACGGTAATGCTGCAGTTCGCGGATGGAGTCCTTGATATCATCCATCGCCAGATGCGAAGCGTTTTTCTTGAAAGATTTTTCCACTTTTGGTGCCCAGCGCCGTGCCAGTTCCTTGAAGCTGCTCACATCCAGGTTGCGGTAATGGAAAAAGGCTTCCAGTTCCGGCATGCAACGCGCCAGAAAACGGCGATCCTGACAGATACTGTTACCACACATCGGTGACACGCCAGCGGGAACATATTGGCGTAAAAATTCCAGTGTCTTGGCTTCTGCGATGGCTTCGCTGATGGTGCTTTCGCGTACGCGCTCGGTGAGACCGGATTTGCCATGCTGGCGGGTATTCCACTCATCCATCCCATCCAGTACAGAGTCAGGCTGATGAATGGCAAAGACAGGGCCTTCTCCCAGTACATTCAATTCACTATCAGTGACGACGGTGGCGATTTCGATAATATAATCGTTGTTAGTGTCGAGACCGGTCATCTCCAGGTCAATCCAAATCAGGTTATTTTTACTTTTGGCCATGATCTCCGTCTTTATCGTTGATGGGGTGGGATGAACTAACTTGCCAGAGATTGTATCAAAGGCTACTCTGCATGACATTTTTATATGGAAAAACTTGGGCTTAGCATATGAACGAATTCAGTTGGATATTTTTGGCTGCGGTGTTGCTGATGACAGCGGTGGAAATCTGGTTGTCATTCAGACAGGGGCGTTATGTTGCCGCTCATCGCGACGAAGTGCCCGCTGCATTCAAAGAGCAAATCAGCCTGAATGCACATCAGAAGGCGGCCGATTACACGGTAGCCAAAGGCAAGTTCAAGCGCACTGAAACCTTCTACAGCATGGTCATTCTGCTGCTCTGGACACTGGGCGGGGGACTTGCCGTGCTCTACGGTGCATGGTCGCAGCTGGAGATGGGACCGATGCTGGGCGGTGTGATTTTCTTCCTCAGCTTCCTGTTGATTGGCTCTTTACTGGAACTGCCGTTTTCCTATTACAAAACCTTTGTACTCGAGGACAAATTTGGCTTTAACCGCCAGACGCCGGGCCTGTTTTTCTCCGACTTTATCAAACAGACCATTCTGATGCTGGTGGTCGGCGGCCTGCTGATCTGGGTCGCCTTATGGATGATGAACAGTGCCGGTGAACTCTGGTGGCTCTATCTGTGGGCTGCCTGGATGGGCTTTGCGGTATTTATGATGTGGGCTTATCCAGCCTTCATCGCGCCACTGTTTAACAAGTTCACGCCACTGGAAGATGAGCAACTGCAACAGCGGGTGGAAAATCTGCTGAGTCGTTGTGGCTTTAAAAGTCAGGGCATTTTTGTGATGGATGGTTCCCGCCGCAGTGGTCACGGTAATGCCTACTTCACAGGTATGGGCAGTAACAAACGTATCGTGTTTTTCGACACTTTGCTCAATACCCTCAATGAAGATCAGATCGAAGCGGTGCTGGCGCACGAACTGGGCCACTTCAGCCGCAAGCATGTGGTCAAAAACATGTTTGTGATGGCGGGTCTGAGCCTGCTGGGCCTGGCTTTACTGGGCTGGGCTTCAGGTGAGGCCTGGTTCTTTGAAGGATTGGGCGCCAATACCGAATCCAATGCCATGGCACTGGCCCTGTTTATGCTGGTGATTCCGGTATTCCTGTTCTTCCTGCACCCGCTGATGACGGCTTTGTCACGTAAGTATGAATACGAGGCCGATGATTATGCCGCCTCGGTCGCCAACGCCGATGATCTGATTGCGGCGCTGGTGGCGTTGTACAAAGAAAACGCGAGCACACTGACGCCGGATCCACTGGTGTCTGCAGTCTATGACTCGCATCCGCCGGCGGCATTGCGGATTGCACACCTGCAATCGGGGACTGCATAAGATGCGCTTGCTGCTGTTATCACTGGCTGTTGTGTTCAGCAGCAGCGCCATGGCGCAAAGCGGCAAGGCGCTGCATGATGCAGCCTGTATGGAATGTCATGCTTCATTGGGAGGCGGGGATCCCTACGAGTTGTATCAGCGGGATGACCGCAAGGTCCGTTCGCTGCAGGATCTGCAAAGCCGCCTACAGTTTTGCATGCGGGCAGCCGATGTCAGCTGGGACAGCGATCAGCAGAAAGCGGTGGTGGATTATCTCAACAGCCGTTTTTATCGCTTCTAGGCGAAATTGACGCGGTTGCGGCCATCGGCTTTGGATTGATACAAGGCGCGGTCGGCGCGTTCGATCAAGTCTCTCGGGGTGTCGCCCGCTTGAAGGTGGGTGATGCCGACCGAGACGGTCACCTGACCGATGGATTCTTCACTGCCTTTTTTCTTGAGACGGCTGGCAGCAAACTTCTCACGAATCTTTTCCGCCAGCATGAAGGTTTCCTCGAGGCTGCTGTGCAGGAAAATCATGGCCATTTCCTCGCCACCGAAACGCGCCGCAATATGCATATCATCGCGATGGGCATTGAGAATAGAAGCAAAATACTGCAAGACTTTGTCACCCAGCAGGTGGCCGAAGCTATCGTTGAGTCGTTTGAAATGATCGATATCAAACAGCGCCAGTGAAAAGGTCATGTCCCGATCCTGGCAAAGAAGGCCCAGTTCACGGTTAAAGGTGCCGCGGTTAAGCAGCCCGGTCAGACCATCAGTGCGGGCGGATTGTTTGACGGCCTCCAGCTCCTCACGCAGTTTCATGATTTCCTGAGACGAGCGCACCAGTTCACTTTTAAGTTCATGACTGCTCTGGGTTAACTGTTGGGTATTACTCAGGATCTCGGTAACAAGGCCTTTGAGTTCCTGGATATCATTACACTGCTCCAGCAACGATTGACTCTGGCTCAGACCAGAGCTGCAGGATGTGGCGGTGGCTTCGACCCGGTTGATATTCTGCAACGTGTTATCAACGACGAGTTTCAAGCCGTTATTGGTGTGATTAAGACGTTCAGGCATGCCTATCAGTACATACTTTTCATAGAGGTACTGGGTGACTTCAGCGGTAATCGGCTGGTTTTTACTGAGGCGGGTGTCAATTGCACTGACCAGTTCAGCATTATCACCGGAGACATATTCGTACCAGACCGCGTAATTGACCGGGTTAACCGGCGTTTTATGCTGATTGACAAGGGGAAGTGTACGCCGAAGGTTTTCCGATGCCTGTTGAAATTCGTGTTCGTAGACCGGGGGGAACGACGTTACTTTGCTCACGCGTGGCTCTCAATATGAATTAACCCTACATGAGCTAGGAGAATTACCTAAATTTGCAGGAATATCAAGTCTGTTTTGTTTTTAATGCGTTTCTTGCCAGCAGTGCGGCAAGCACAATGGTGATTAACGGAATCGCCTGCATCATAAGCTGACTGGATACGGCGACCAGTGCTGCCAGCAGGGTCAGCATCAGAAAACTGATCATGACGATGTTCTGTATCCAGTTATTGCCGGCCAGGATTGTACCCAGCTGACTGGCGGGAGCATGCAGTTGGATCAATGCATTGAGCGGAATGATAAACAAGCCGCCAAAGAAGCCAAAGCTGAGAATCGCCAGCGCAAACGCCGGTGTTGAAGCCAAAAAAGGCACGATGAATAATACCAGGCACATACCCACCGCGCCGGCCGGAATCAGACTGGTTTTAATATGACCTTTGCGGCCGGTACCGGCGACCAATGAACCGATAATAATGCCGATCCCGGAACAGGCCAGCAGGCCCTGAATAATAATCGTGTTGTTTTCGGCAAGCACAATTTTGGCAAATGCCGGGAAGGTAGCCAGAAAGGTCTGGGAAATACCCCAGAACATCGATAAACCGAGAATGGCATACCAGATGATCGGGTTACGATAAAGTCGCAAAAGGTTCTCCCGCAGAATATGCCCGCGACGGTAGCCTTGCCAGTCAAAGCGCTGCCCGGGTAAAGCCGATGCGGTCATGGGCAGACGGCATGCCAGCACAAACTCAATCACACTGAACACAACCAGCAGCCAGCCTATCGGCGCAATGTGCTGAATTAATTCTGCTTCATTGCGGTAGCTGTGCCCGCTCAGCCTTGTTTCAAACAGGATGGTGAAAAGAAAAATGCCAGTTAAAATCGCCACAATCGTGGTGGCCTGAATAAAACCGTTAGCCGGTGCCAGCCTTTCATTGCCGGCAAGTTCGCGGATATAGCCGTACTTGGCGGGGGAGTAAAGCGCGCTTTGCGCCGCCAGCAACAGGGTCAGTGCAAAGGCGAATAAAAACCAACCCTGATAATAAGCCAGTGTGATCAGCAGCGTAATTAAGATCGCAGCAAATGCGGTGGCCCGCATAAGATGCGGCTTGGCAAAGCGGTCGGAGAGATAACCGGCGGGTGTAAACAAGAGGATAAAAGGCAGCAGGATCAGGGCGTTGACGATCGCAGTCAGGCCCACCTGGGCGGCGTCATCATAGATTTTAAAAATCGTGTTCTGAATCAGTATTTTATGACCCAGATCGACCATCGCGTTGATAAAGGCGACGGCCAGAAAACTGATAAAGCCGCGCAGGCCGGCGGTTTCCAGCAGATTGGATTTTTTCACGAAAGCGTCTTCAGGCGTCAGTCATCTTTGAGCCGCACCGCCAGCACATCACAGTGAGCATGGTGTAAAACGGCATTGGCCGTCGAGCCGAGCAGCATTTTTATGCCGTGACGACCATGGGAACCGACCACTATCAGGTCGGCCTGATTTTCATCAGCGATGCGCACCAGATTATGGCCGGGACTGCCACACTCGACCCATTGCCGGGAAGCGGGGATGTCCATTTCTTCAGCCAGTTTGACGAGCTGTTTCTTTCCGGCTTCCAGCAGCGCCTCACGCATATCGATATCGACGCTGATCATCGGCTCATAGGCAAAGTCGGTGAGCGGGAAGTCTTCCACGATATGACAGATACTGAGCCTGGCATTGTTACGCGCAGCCAGCGCCTGCGCTTTACTGCAGACTTCTTCAGTGTGGCTGGAAAAATCCACGGCGATCAGAATGTGCTGATAATCAGAATCCATGTGCGCTCCTCCAACAAAAAAGGGCGGTGAACCCGCCCTTTTATTGTATGACTTTAGTCGTTATCGAGAAACCGTTCGGCATCCAGTGCTGCCATACAGCCGGCACCGGCTGAAGTAATAGCCTGGCGGTAAATCGGGTCAGACACATCACCCGCGGCAAACACGCCCGGAATGCTGGTTTCAGTCCCTTTTTTGAGGATGATGTAGTCATGCTGCATTTCCAGCTGACCTTTAAACATGCTGGTGTTGGGCTGGTGGCCGATAGCGATAAACACGCCCTGAACCGACACTTCCTGGTCTTTATTGTCTTTGGTGCTTTTAACCCGGATACCGGTCACACCGGCGTCATCACCCAGCACTTCATCCAGCACATGATCCCAGAGGATTTCGACATTACCTTCTTCCGCCCGCTTGAGCAGTTTGTTGCTCAGAATTTTTTCAGAGCGGAACGAGTCACGGCGGTGCACCACGGTGACTTTGGATGCGATATTGGACAGGTAGAGGGCTTCTTCCACCGCGGTATTACCACCACCAATCACTGCGACCGGCTGACCCTTATAGAAGAAACCGTCACAGGTCGCACAGGCGGACACGCCACGGCCTTTGAAGTTTTCTTCTGATTCCAGACCCAGATATTTAGCAGAGGCACCGGTTGCAATAATCAGCGCATCGCAGGTGTATTCGCCGGCATCACCGATCAGGCGAAAAGGACGCTGGCTGAGGTCTGCGGTATGAATGTGGTCGAAAACAATTTCAGTACCAAAACGCTCAGCATGACGCTGCATACGCTGCATTAATTCCGGACCTTGAACGCCCTCGTCATCACCCGGCCAGTTATCGACATCAGTGGTTGTAGTCAGCTGACCACCCTGCTCGATACCGGTGATGAGGACCGGTTCCAGTGCCGCACGCCCCGCATATACCGCAGCGGTGTAACCAGCAGGACCCGAGCCCAGAATTAATAATCGACAGTGTCTAGCGTTTGCCATG
>JABURN010000129.1 GCA_014762585.1 Methylophaga sp. | reverse complement strand
TGCCAGCTGGTATGACTGGCAACGTGCTCAGGCATGCTATTCTTAATTAATTGCTGGTTCAGCCACAGGAGCTTTTCCGGGTTAAAACTGGACGCAGCTTTATTGACATCTTCGATATCAAACAGTTGGATCATTTCATCGATCGAAAAAACTTCCTGATCGCCATGTGACCAGCCAAGACGAACCAGGTAATTGAGCAGGGCCTCCGGCAGATAGCCCTGATCCCGGTAGCTCATCACACTGACGGCACCATGACGCTTGGATAACCTGGCACCGTCATCCCCGAGAATCATCGGGACATGAGCAAAGACCGGTGGCTCGACACCCAAGGCATGGTAGAGGTTTATCTGACGCGGTGAGTTATTGAGATGATCATCGCCACGGATAACATGGGTCAGTTTCATATCCATATCATCAACGACCACGGTTAAGTTATAGGTCGGCGTGCCATCAGGCCGCGCGATAATAAGATCATCAAGTTCCTTGTTACTGAATTCGACATTACCGCGAATCACATCTTTGACAACGACACTGCCTTCAGTCGGATTCTTGAAGCGAATCACCGGCTGAACCCCGGGCTCGGGTGCAGTGCGATGTCGACAACGGCCGTCGTAACGCGGTTTTTGTTTATTGGCGCGCTGCTCTTCGCGCATGGCTTCCAGTTCTTCTTTAGAGCAGTAGCAATAGTAGGCATCGCCCTGCTGCATTAATTGTTCAATGACTTCTTTATAACGATCGAAACGCTTGGTTTGATAGAAAGGCCCCTCGTCATAGGTCAATCCCAACCAGGTCATACCCTCCAGAATGGCATTCACTGATTCGGCCGTGGAACGCTCCAGGTCGGTATCTTCAATCCGCAGAATAAACTGGCCACCGTGCTTACGGGCATAGAGCCATGAAAACAGTGCAGTGCGGGCGCCGCCGACATGCAGATAACCGGTTGGGCTGGGTGCAAAACGGGTACGGATAGTCATGTAACAATCTCTCAACTGGATAGTCTTATAAAAGGTGAGTTATTGTACCAGTCTCGTCCTATATAAATAGAGTGAGCCTATGTTCAGACCGCAATTCCTATTCATCGCCAGCTCTCTGCTGGCTGTATTGATGCACAACGTTACGGCAGGAACTGACGACTACTCCGTGCAAAAAGTCACTGAGGGCGTGTTCTACCATCAGGGCGTTCATCAAGACGCCACGGCCGAAAATATCGGTGCAATTGCCAATGTTGGTTTTATTATCGGTGAGCGCTGTGTTGCTGTCATTGACAGTGGTGGAAGCTATAAAGAAGGAGAACTCCTGTATCAGGCTCTACGTGAACAAACCGATAAACCGGTCTGCTATGTCATCAACACCCATGTTCACCCGGATCATATGTTGGGTAATGCTGCCTTCTCGCCGGAAGAGCCCGTCTTCGTCGGCCATGAAAAACTGCCAGCAGCGATGGCGGCCCGGGAAGATTTCTTTGAACGCGCCTTCTCCGAAACGCTGGGTAAAGCCTATGACGGTGCGGAATTTATCCCCCCATCTCAAACCGTAGCTGTGGGGGAGCCTGTGACCCTGGATCTGGGAAACCGTGAGTTACTGCTAACAGCCTATACCACAGCTCATACTGATCACGATCTGACTGTCTACGATAAGCAGAGCGAAACTTTGTGGACCGGTGATCTGCTGTTTATTGATCGCATTCCGGCCCTGGATGGCAGCATTAACGGCTGGATTAACAACCTTGAGGATTTGAAAACGGAAACAGTGAGCTATGTCGTGCCGGGGCATGGTCCCGCGGGTAGCGAGCAATGGCAGCAAGGCCTGGAAAAGCAGCTTTCTTACCTTAAAACTATTCGTGAACAGATCCGTCAGATTATTTTTGATTTCGGCACCATTGATGATGCCACCAGTAAAGTTGGAGTGGAGATGAAAGATGAGTGGTTGCTGTTCGAAGATTATCATCGCCGTAATGTCACTGCCGCATTTGTTGAACTGGAGTGGGAGTAACAATAAACACGGTTGATAGACTGACATTGAACGCTATTTCCAATCAAAAACAAAAATAAAAATCAGTAACTTAGTGTGGAGATGAAAAGGGGAACTTTAGTCACAGCCCCTTTTCAAAACGATATAATTAAAAATTAATAACAACAATAATGTTGAAATTGCAGGAGAGAGAGATGTTTAACCGATTCATACATATTTTGCTGGTGAGTCTGTCACTGTTTGCAGTGGCCATACCCGCCAGCCATGCTGCCACAGACAAAGAACCCAAATGGCCCGCCCTGAAAACCGCTTACTTTGGTGATCGGGAAATTCGGGACAATGCCGACGATCTTTTGGTATTGGAAGCACCCAAACGTGCTGAGGATGCTGCGATTGTCCCTATCAGCATTCAATCACTGTCACCGCAAAATGCGGATCAGTACATTAAAAACATACATGTCATTATTGATGAGAACCCAATGCCTTATTCGGCCAACTTTGTGTTGTCACCGGAATTAGGTACCGTCGATATTTCCACGCGTATGCGCGTGGACCAGTACACCTATGTTCGTGCCATTGCTGAAATGAATGATGGCAGCCTGCATATGGTATCGCGTTTTGTGAAAGCCTCTGGCGGCTGTAGCGCCCCTGCCGGTAAGGATGCCGCCGCCGCACTGGCGCGGATGGGTAAAATGCAGATTCGTATGCGTCAGCCTACCGTAGGTGAACCGGTTCAGGCACAGGTCATTGTCAGCCACCCCAACTACAGTGGTCTGCAGTATGATCAGAAAAACCGTAAATATATCCCCGCTCACTATGTCGATGACATTGATATCAGCTACAACAATAAAACATTAATCAAGGTGGAAGCCGGTATCTCTCTCAGCGAAGATCCCAGCGTGCGTTTCACCTTCACGCCCAGTGAGCCGGGCAAACTGAAAGCCGTTGTCCACGACAGCCAAGAGCAGGAATTCAGTATGGAAAAAGATATTTAATTATCCATCGCTCACAAAAAAAGGCCGCATCAGCGGCCTTTTTTTATGGGAATACATATCAGCCTTTAGCGGATACGGCATTCCTCATAGGCATTGGCATTGGTTTCTTCAAACAGCTTCAGGCCGCTTTTAATGCCTTTATCGTCACGGAAGGTAGCGCCGCGGTCAGCAGGCAGATTTTTGTACATATACCCAGCGCTGATATCTTCGAATTCTTTTTCTGTAAACACTTCAGCGATCTTATCAACCACACAAGAACATTTGTGGGTACCTTCATAGACGTTCATATCCGGGTTGGCAGCCATGCAGTCCATCACGTAATGCACACGTGTGACTGTGGAAAAATCATTGTTTGCCATCGCCATCGCAGGCAGGATGGCCAACCCGGCGGCGAACAGTGTCATACCAGCTTTCTTCATTTATCTCTCCTGAATTAGTGTTATCTGACGACTCACCTGTGACTCGCCGTCTTTATAGTTAGTTCCGATTCTTGTCGATGCGACAAACTCTGAATACTACATCAAATCAACAACCTCTTGTGACAGAGATATGATGTAGAAACAAGCGTTTAGTTTCTTAGCCCGCAAACATCAGGTAAAATCCGACGTTTATATTGAGATTGGACCGCCGCAAGCGGGCAGGAGAGAGACCCAGATGAAAAAAATTTTACTGCACCTGGATACAGATCCGGTAGCGAGCACTTTCGACCAGGCCGTAGCCTATGACTCCGGTGTCGATAATATCATCGCTCATGGCGGTGCGACCCGTGATAATGTCACCCCGCATGTACACGGCATGATATTCACCCGTGGTGGTAAAAATCTCAAAAACAGTGCCATTTTCATTGGTGGTTCCAACGTCGCCGCCAGCGATCTGGTCGGTGAAGCGGTCAAAAAAGCATTCTTCGGCCCGGTCAGAGTGTCGGTCATGCTCGACCCCAACGGCTCCAACACCACCGCAGCCGCCATCGTTCGCAAAGTTCTCACTGACTTTGATGTCAAAGGCAAAAATGTCGTGATTCTTGGCTCCGGCCCGGTCGGTCAACGCAGTGCGCTGTACCTGCTCAAAGAAGGCGCCGCCAAAGTGACCATGACTTCACGCAGTCTGGAACGCAGTAAAGCGACTACCGACCAGATGAAACAGGACTACGGTGTCGATGTACTACCGGGTGAAACCCGTAGTGATGAGGCAGTGAAACAACTGCTGGCCGATGCCCATGTGGCGATTGCTGCCGGGCCAGCCGGTGTCTGTGTTATCCCTGAGAGTGCGCTGGAAGGCAATACCACACTGGAAGTCGTTGCTGACGTTAATGCTGTACCACCACTGGGTGTCGCCGGTATCGAAGTGATGGATAACGGCACAGAAAAAAACGGCATCCGCTATTACGGCGCGATTGCCATCGGTAACTTCAAAATGAAGGTTCACCGTGGTGCCATTGCTTCGCTGTTTGAAACCAATGACCTGTTTCTGGACGAAACCACAATCTACGACATTGCCTGCAAAATCGATAACGCATAGTGAAGCCAAACCCAGCTGAGCACCGGTCAGTCATGCAGTCCGTGACTGTCCGGGCGCCAGCCAGACTCCATCTCGGATTTTTAGATCTCAACGCCAGTATCGGCCGCCGCTTCGGCAGCATCGGCCTTGCCGTTGACAGCCATCATACGCAACTCACTGTCAGCCGGTCCGAGAACCTGCTGATTGAAGGTTCAGCACTGTTGCCTGAAAGCCGTAGCAGGCTGGAAAAGATTCATCATCGTTTTTACCAGACCGTGGGCAAATCAATCCCTTCGGAACAGCAGTCTGTCCACATCCAGGTGGATGAACTGATTCCGGAGCATGCCGGTCTCGGCAGCGGTACCCAGCTGGCGCTGACTCTGGGTACCGCTCTTGCCCACCTGCATCAGCTGAGTCTGAGCACAGCAGAACTGGCTATGGAATTGGGACGCGGCAAACGTTCAGGTATCGGCATCGCCACATTTGATCAGGGCGGGTTTGTAGTGGATGGTGGTCTGAAACCGAATCAGACCGTACCGCCCATGCTGATGCATCAATCCTATCCTACCGACTGGCGAGTGGTGATGGTAATGGACCCACATCATCAGGGCATTCATGGTCAGCACGAAAAGCAGGCTTTCGGCAACCTGCCCACCTTCCCGCTGGATAATGCCCGCGCCATATGTCACCTGACTTTGATGCAATTATTGCCTGCGCTGGCAGAACATGACATCAAGCATTTTGGCTCTGCCATTACCGAGATTCAGGCACTAATCGGCGATCACTTCGCCAGCGCCCAGGGTGGTCGCTATACCAGTCCGCTGGTCGCTGCCTGTCTGCAACAGGCTCAGAAATTGGGTCACACCGGTATCGCCCAGAGCTCATGGGGCCCCACCGGCTGTATTTTTGTCAGCTCGCAGGCCGAAGCCGATCAGCTTATCCAGCAACTCAACACATTTATCGCCGCCGAATCGACCACAGCACCGGTCTTTATTACAGCGGCTGCAGACAATCAGGGAGCGATCATTGAAACTGTCGTCTAAGACTGGCTATGATCAGCTCAAGTTACCGCTTTCAGTCATTAGCCTTTAAGGAACTCTCATGTCCAAACGTTCAATCATTCATATGATCAACCCGATGAAGCATAACAGCCCTTTTGATATCAATATGGCGCTGGATGCGGGTTACGATGTTCTGATGCCCTATACCCACGTCGAACTCGATGAAGTTGCCGACCTGACTCAGGATGCGATTTTCTCACGCGGTCCTTCCGGCGTGAAAAAAACCGGCATGTTCATCGGTGGACGCGACATCGGTGTAGCGATGGATATGCTGGATGCAGCGAAAAAAGCCATGGTGCCACCATTCGAAATTTCGGTAATGGCCGATCCCAGCGGTGCCTTCACCACGGCCGCAGCGCTGGTCGCCTGTGTGGAGCGGGAACTGAAAAGCAAGTTCGACCAGACCTATGAAAACACCCAGGCGGTCGTCTTCGGCGGCACCGGCCCGGTCGGTATTGCCACTGCGGTAATTGCCGCGCTGCAAGGTGCCAAAACCACCATCGTGGATCACTTCTCGCTGGATACCGCGCTGGAATTCGCTGAAGAAGCCAAACGCCGTTACGGTGTTGATCTGCGCGGTACCACTGCCGCCTCTGATGCCGACAAAGCCCGCCTGCTGGCCAATGCCGATGTGGTTTTCTGTACAGCTAAAGCCGGTATTCAGGTACTGAATGCCTCGGTACTGGAAGATGCCAAGAAACTGAAAGTTGCCGGTGACGTAAATGCGGTCTCACCGCTGGGTATCGAAGGCATCAAACTGATGGATTTCGGTGCACCGCTGGAGCATGCCAAAAATGCACCGGAAGCGGTCGGTATCGGCGCTCTGGCAGTCGGCGATGTCAAATACAAGCTGCAGCAAGCGCTGCTGCGCGAAACGCTGGAAAGCGAGAAACCGGTTTACCTCGATTTCCGCAATGCCTTTGAAGGCGCCCGCAAACTGGTCTGATTGGTCAGGCTGATGCAAAGACCACCTGTTCTGGTCTTTGCCCAGAGCGGTCGTTTTATTGCCGAAGCAGCGGCCCGTGCCGGTTATCCGGTCCGGGTCGCTGACTGTTTTGCTGATAGTGACGCCCGATCTGTGGCAGAAGCAGTCATCAGACTGCCGCCATTGAATGAACTTACAGAAAACCAGCTACTCCAGACATTACGTTCTCTAAGCCAGAACCAGCCTTGTTTGCTTATCTACG
>JABURN010000118.1 GCA_014762585.1 Methylophaga sp. | reverse complement strand
CTGTACTAATTTCTGCGAGAGCCAGTTCGATAGCGCCGTTTGCCTACACCCATTCTGAGTTCCCCACTATCATGCCTGATCCGGTGCGCTTACGCAGTTCTATTGATTCAGCGGCTGTGATTGCCATTGTTATCACCCTTAAATCAATTCAGTGTGTGCTGGCCCGGTCATTCAGACCACACATACAACACAGGCCCGCCCATACGGGCGAGCCTGCTGAGTTTCTCAGTAGAAATTACTCGGCTGCTTTTTCAGCACTTTCTTCAGCAACTTCTACAAATTCTTCGTTCGCATCTGCAGTGGTTACAGAGGCGCGTCCCTCCAGGATTGCGTCAGCGATGTTCGCAGTGTAGAGGCGAATCGCACGCATGGAGTCATCGTTACCTGGAATGACATAGTCGATACCGTCAGGATCACTGTTGCTATCGACCACAGCAATCACAGGAATGCCGAGTTTCTTGGCTTCTTTGATTGCGATACTTTCGTGTTCAACGTCGATAACAAACATCGCGTCAGGCAGGCCGCCCATTTTGCGGATACCGCCGATGCTTTTTTCCAGTTTTTCCTGCTCGCGGGTCAGATCCAGCACTTCTTTCTTTTTCAGACCTTCAGTTCTGCCTGACTCGATCATTTCCTGGATGTTGTCCAGACGTTTGATTGATGCACGAACGGTCTGGAAGTTGGTCAGCATACCGCCCAACCAGCGACGGTTAACGAAAGGCATACCGGCGCGTTCTGCGTCTTCACGGATAGCATCCTGAGCGGCACGTTTGGTACCTACGAACAGGATTTTGCCTTTTTTGGAAGCCAGTTTGCTGACGTAGTTCAACGCATCGTTGAACATTGACAGGCTTTGTTCCAGGTTGATGATATGAATGTTGTTACGCTTACCAAAAATGAAAGGACCCATTTTTGGATTCCAGTAGCGGGTCTGGTGACCGAAATGTACGCCTGCTTCAAGCATTTGGCGCATTGTAGTTTTAGCCATGATTATACCTTTAGAGTATGGGGTTTAGCCTCCATGTACCCCAGTTGTCGACTGTTCGAGTCTTATCGACAGCACCCCGACAACTGTGCCGGCACATGTGTGATTTCGCCTCGATCCACTCTGAAAGCAGAGCAGCATCGGGCGCGCATATTATTCCACAAATAGGATGCAAAACAAAGCCAAATCATCTCCCCACTCAATTTGCCAAAGCATCACTGGTGACAAGGCGGGATTTACGGCAAACTATGGGCAGCGTTCAAAACATTATTTAATTGGGAATTTTACATGGCAGTCAGTATTAAAACTGCAGACGAAATCGAAAAAATGCGTATTGCCGGGAGGCTTGCCGCAGATGTATTGATGATGATCACCCCTCACGTGAAAGCGGGTATTACCACTGACGAACTCAACCAGATCTGTCATGACTACATCGTCAATGAGCAAAAGGCGATTCCTGCGCCGCTCAACTACCACGGATTTCCCAAGTCGGTCTGTACCTCCGTCAATCATGTGATATGTCACGGTATTCCGGGTGACAAGAAACTGAAAGACGGCGACATCATCAATATAGATGTAACAGTGATCAAAGATGGCTATCACGGCGATACCAGCAAGATGTTCCATGTCGGTAAAACCTCGATCCTTGCTGAGCGCCTGTGCCGCGTCGCCCGCGAATCGATGCTGGTTGGTATCGACATGGTCAAACCTGGTGTGCGTCTCGGTGACATCGGCCATGCGATTCAGCAGCATGCCGAGAAAGAAAACTTCTCCGTGGTGCGTGAATACTGCGGTCATGGCATCGGCACCGTTTTCCATGAAGAACCACAGGTGCTGCACTATGGCACCCCGGGCACCGGCATGGAACTTAAACCCGGCATGACGTTCACTATTGAACCCATGATTAACGCCGGCAAACGCCATGTCAGACAATTGCCTGACGGCTGGACCGTAGTGACCAAGGACCGCTCCTTATCAGCACAATGGGAACACACGATTCTGGTCACCGAAACCGGCCACGAAGTCTTGACCCGCCGCAGCGAAGAAGACGATCTCTAATACAGGATTTTTCATGACTCAACAGGGCATCTCCATCTGGGAAGTCGGCAACCTCGTCATGCCGCCTGACGCCGAAGTGAACAGTGAGCTGTGCAGGCAGGCCTTAAAACAGAGTCAGCAACATCTGAAACAACAATTTGAACAAGGCGTACCGGTCGCAGAGCTTGTCCATCAACGCGCCGATTTTGTCGATGAAATCCTGCAGCAAATCTGGCAGCAGTTTATTGATGACAACACACCAGTTTCCCTGGTCGCAGTCGGTGGTTATGGCCGTGGTGAATTACACCCTTACTCAGATGTAGATCTGTTGATCCTGCTTGATGAGTCTGTATCTGCACAGCCGCCCACTTCTCTATCCGACTTTTTAACCCAGCTCTGGGATATTGGTCTTGAAATCGGACACAGCGTTCGAACTATTCAGGAATGTCGTCAACAGGCCGAAGAAGACATCACCATTGCAACGAACCTGCTGGAAGCACGCTTTCTCTGCGGTGATGAAACACTGTTTGATTCGCTGGAACAGCTCACCGTTGATAACAAGACTTGGGATACCCGCCGCTTTTTTGAACTGAAACGCCAGGAACAGTTCGATCGTCATCAAAAATACAACGACTCTGCCAATAATCTTGAGCCGAATCTCAAAGAATCACCGGGCGGTCTGCGTGATATTCAGGTGGTGACCTGGGTAGCGCAACAGCACTTTGATGTTCGCAACCTGGAAGGTTTGAGACAGAAAGGCTTCCTTGCCAACAGCGAGTTTGAAACCTTGCAGCATGCTCAGGACTTTTTGTGGACAATCCGCTTTGCTCTGCATCAGATTGCCGGTCGTAAGCAAGAGAAGCTGATGATCGACCACCAGCGACAACTGGCCAAAGAGCTTGGGTACGTCGACAATGAATCACGGCTCGCCGTCGAGCAGTTTATGAAGGATTATTACCGCTGTGCCCGCTCGGTGAGCCAAATGAATAGCCTGCTTTTGCAACTGTTTGAAGAAACGATCATCCTGGCCGATGAACCGCGAGATATTAAAATTATTAACCGCCGCTTCCAGTCACATAACGGTTACCTTGAAACCATTAACCCCGGGATTTTTGCGTACTATCCCTATGCCCTGCTGGAAGTATTTCTCGTGCTTGAGCAGAACCCGCAGCTCAAAGGCGTGCGCGCCTCAACCATTCGTCAGATCCATGCGCATTTGCATCTGATCGATGATAAATTCCGGGCTGATTTACGTAACCGTACCTTGTTTATGGAGATCATCCGTCAGCCCAAAGGCGTGACCCATGAATTTCGCCGGATGAATGAACTGGATGTACTCGGTGCCTATCTACCTGAATTCGGCCGAATCGTCGGACAGATGCAGCATGACCTGTTTCACGCCTATACCGTCGATGAACACACCTTGTTTCTGGTTGGAAACCTGCGTCGTTTCTCCTGCGAGGAGTATCGTCATGAATTCCCGCTCTGCTCGGAAGTCTTCAACCAGTTACCCAAACCAGAGTTGCTCTACATTGCCTGTATCTACCACGACATCGCTAAGGGGCGTGGCGGCGATCACAGTGTGCTGGGGGTCATTTATGCCAAAGCCTTCTGCGAACGCCACAGCCTGAGCAGTTATGACACTGATTTAATTTGCTTCCTGATCCGCCATCACCTGGCCATGTCCTCCACAGCGCAGAAAAGCGATCTGGAAGATCCAGATGTCATCAAAAAATTCGCTGAACTGGTGCAGACGACCGACCGACTCAATTATCTCTATCTGCTCACGGTCGCTGATATTCGCGCCACGAATAATAACCTCTGGAATGGCTGGCGCGACTCGTTGTTAAAACAACTCTATCACAGTACCCGCCAGTGGATTGAGCATACCGAAGCACAGGCCAAGAGCACCCGTGAGAAAAGCTACAAGAAATACCAGGAAGCGATGCAACTGCTGGAGCAAAGAGGCCACCAGCAACAAGAGATCAATCTGCTGTGGCAGGGCTATGATCTCGAATACTTCCTTCGCCATTCGGTCGATGAACTGATCTGGCAGACCGAGGAAAGATTGAATCACGCCGGCGAAGATCCATTGATCGCACTTCGAACACATAACGAGAGACAGACCCTGGAAATCTTTGTTGTTACCAAAGATCGTCCAGGTATTTTTGCCGCCATCACCTCGGCTCTTGAGCAATGTCAGCTCAACGTGCTGGATGCCAAAATCAATGTCACCAGCGAGTCTGATGCCCTGAACACCTTTATCGTCAACGGCGATACGCTTGAATCCCGTGAGATTATCAAGGCACTGAAGAAACAGCTGGCTAATACCGGTGATATCAAGGCTTACTGTCCGGTTATCACGCCCAGAACAATGAAGCTGTTCAAAACCCAGCCCAGTATCGAGTTCGAGACCAATCCGCAGCAGAACCACACGGTGATGTCACTCTATACCCATGACCGCCCCGGTCTGGTCTCAGCCGTGGCTCAGGTGTTTCTGGCCTGTGATATTCAATTGATTAACGCCAAGATCAATACCCTCGGCGATCAGGTAGAAGACGTCTTTTTTATTATCACCCAGGACGATGGTGCGCTGAGCGAGGAAGAGGAAGATGAACTCAAGTCGCGTCTGGTCGAGAGTCTGTCTCATTAAAAAAAACGGCATGACTGAAAATCAGTCATGCCGTTTTATATAACTTCAGCCTTTACTCTGAGACAGTGACATCATCAGACAGACTCTGCATTTTCTTGTCGCCAATCCCTTTGACGCTTTTAAGCTCATTCACGCTTTCAAAACCACCATTGGCTTCACGATACTCAACAATCGCAGAAGCGGTTGCTGGCCCCACGCCATCGAGCATTTGAAGCTGTTCAGCAGTGGCATCGTTGAGGTTGATTTTATCGGCTGCAAAAGCTGAGCCAAAAGACAAAAATAAAGCTGCGAACGCAGCAATCAGCGTTTGTTTAAACATGATATTTTCCTTGTTGTTAGTCCTTTAAATCACTCACCCTGAGTGACAACTAGAGCCTACTTTATCCTGTAAATATTTTGCAAGTCGTCTACAAATAAAATTCTTAATTACTTCACATGTTGGCAATGCCATGCTGCGGACAGCAGTAAAAGCACTCTATTCCCGAACACCTTGAGAAACAAGGCTCTGCTCCTGAGCTTGTCGAAGTATAAGCTTTCCAATATAACAACAATATGCCCTTAGGCAGATTGCACTGAGCACAATCGAGGAGATCAGCATGACAAATTAATCTTCCCCAAATCATCAGAACTAATGTCGAGAAATCGATTTATCTATATACCTCTTCGTGGCTACCTATGTTAATTGGGATTATACGCTCATCATGGATAAGCAACTCCAATGTCAACCGGTAGTTAAGATTAATAGAAACCGAATGCAAACCAGATAATCTTCCGGTCAGAGAATGTAAACGCAGAGATGGATGGAACGGATCTTGTTCCAGTAGCCTCAGTGTTTTTTCGTATTGAGGTTTTAGCTCGGGATGTCGTTTTGCAAATCGCTTAGCTCGCTTGAGATAACTTTCTGTAAAAAGGAGCTGGTATGCCATTAATCAAACAATTCTTGAATATGTTCAGCTATGGATTGTGTTTTATATGCTTTATTCTCAACATCCTGACGACTCTCCCAAAGCGCAGCATCTAACTCAGCTTCACGTAAATGTTGATAATCTTCAACGCGCATGACCACATATTTTTCCTTACCACGGACAGTGATCATAACTTCGCGGTGCCCACGTAATGCTTCCTCGATTGAGGACACACCTTTGGTTTTTATCTCATTTGCAGCAATCATGTAATCGCCCTCTTAATAGTACTATTAATAATACTCTATAAAACGTAAACTCACAATTTAATTCTAAATTCAGAATTGGACTGCACCTAACGTGCATTTACTATGTTGAGACTGAATTAAGAGCTGGGAGATGGGCCAGGTCGCCATGCTGCAGACTCACTCTCGCGCATGGACATATTACGTTACCTTAAATAAGTTTCTGTGATTTCCTTACGAAAGTGGCCTAACTCTTGGCTGACCGTTTCCTTCACAAGATCAATATCTCCGATGAGTACGCTCAGTATTTGAACACGGTTTTGCGCATACGAATGCCTGAGTCCATGCAATCCTCGGGACCATCCGTGCGCCCGCTTGGATGCCGCACTAAAAGCACTCGATAGCTTTTTGCCTGCGCCAATATCGTAATGGCTGTAATAGATGATTTTTCGATCTTTGACTTTCTTGAGTTTAGCTAAGCGATATTTTTCAAGCTCGCTTGCCAAATCCTTGGGTAAAAAGACCCTCCGAATCAGGCCACCTTTACCGGTGACAATGTAGCATTTACCATCTATCCCCATAAATTTGGTCTCTAGCGCAGGTCGGTTATGGGGTGTGCGCTCACCCTCGCGACGAATTTCAAGTAGTTCATGAGCACGTAAACCTGCGTAGTAACAGATTTTGACAGCAAGGGCATTACGCTCCGTCATTTGCTCACAGACACTGAGCATCTCCTCTTTTGAGTAGGCCCTTGATTTTTCCTGATGTGGCACTCTGGATTTGATGACTGGCAGCATTTCTTCAAATCCTAATCTGCCGTAATAACGCAGTATATGCTGCAAGGCTTGACGATATTTTTTCAACGTAGGTCGCTTAAAAATATATCTATATTTTTTTAGGAAAGAAATCGCTTTGTTTTTGTTTAGT
>JABURN010000191.1 GCA_014762585.1 Methylophaga sp. | reverse complement strand
GTGGCTATTCATTACCGAACAGGTAAAAAGGTAGACATGAATTGAATGTTTGCTCCATCTCCATTCATGGTGTGGCAGTCGTTCCCTGTTGCCACACCTTTTTTTTGCCTAGCAAATGTAAGCAGGACACGGAAGAACAAGTAAATGAAAAAAACGAGCTTATTGATTACCTTTATTCTGAATCTGCCATTGTCATTCTCAAGCTTGGCTGTTGAGCCTCCTTTTATTGTTGAAGAGCCAGAGCCTGAGCAGCTTGAAAAAAAAGAGGCGGAAGTTGATGTGCCATCAGGAGAGTCTCTGAGCACCGCTAAAGATGTCAAAAAAATTCGTGTGAACAAGGTGCAGTTTCAGGGCGGTACCGTCTTCGAGCTGGAAGCCCTGGCGGAGATGGTGAGGCCATTGATTGGCAAGGATGTAAGTAAAACCGATATTGTCAGAGTGCTGCGAGGAATAACCCAGCAATACACAGATGCCGGTTATGCACTGTCATTCGCCTTCCTGCCCAAACAAAGCACTGCCGATGGTGTGCTGACGATAGTTCTGGTTGAAGGTTACATCGCAAGAAAAGAAATTGTAATTGAAGATGAAGATGTCAGAGCCCGGGTTGAAAAACTGGCTGCCAGAATGGAAGGTGAAAAACCGCTGACCAACGCGACATTTGAACGGTATGTCAAACTTATTGAGGCCACTCCCGGCTATAAGTTCAAGATCCGCGTACCCAAACCAAAAACCATCGGTGGTGGTACCACAGTGCGTGTTGAGGAAGTCAGCGCTGACTGGTTTGATACCTCGCTGGGCTTTGATGATAGTAAAGAGGAAGAACTAAAACTGTTACCGGGTGTGTCCTTCAACTCGTTGACTTCTTTCGGCGATAAATTGACTTTGACCACTCTGGTACCTAATGACACCGTCAAAGAGTATTACGCCCTCAATTATCAGCAGGACATTGGTTCAGACGGCCTGCGCTTTGAGCTCGCCGCTAACCATTTCGAAAGTGAAGGTGATGACCGTATTTTTGTTGCGGATGTGCCGCTTAATTATGAGGAAAACAAAGAACGAGACAGCTTGCGTGCTGGTGTGAAATACCCACTGCTACTGTCTAAGAAATCATCCTGGTGGGTCGGGACGAACCTGCATTACCTGGATGAAAATGCACTCTACGAACTGCAGCGTGAAGATGGACAGGGCGATGCGGTAGAAATAGAAAAAGAGCTACGTTATTCCGCCCTGGAACTCCACTCTAGTTGGACCAAGCAGTTAACCCGACAGATATTCAGGCTGTCAGGCAGTGTTAAACAGGGGATTGAACTGGGCTCTTCGAAAAACAGTATTAGCAATGCCAACGGTACTCGATCTGGCAGTGAAACCATTCACTTCAATACCGTCAGACTTGATGGTCTTTGGCGCTTTCTTTTGAGCCCAAAATGGCGGATTCAAACCAAGGCTAACCTGTTCTGGTCCGACGATATCCTGCCTTCCGCAGAACAGATTCGTTATGGTGGCCCACGTTATGGTCGAGGTTACCCTGATGGTCAGGCTCAGGGTGATAAAGGTATGGCAGGGGAGTTTGAAATCCGATACCTGCAGGCGATACCGATGCGTGTTATCAAGCGCATAGAGCCATATATCGTGTTGGATGCTGCTAAAACGAAGCTACGCGCCAGCGACCGGGAACAGGAGCTCGTCTCAGCTGCTATCGGTGTTGATATTACTGATACCAATACCTACACCGTCGGGCTTGAGTATGCCAAGCCGCTGGGAGACGCGCATTTCGAAACCGAGGACAGGAGCCCGATTTACAACATTAAACTGCGCTGGCAGTTCTAAATTCAGAATAAAAAAGCCGCATGGTTCTCAATATTCTTTAATTTCGTTTTTAAATCTTCTTAAATATGTTAAAAACAGAAGTTGGTGCGTCAGCACCCGGTCATGTTTTTCATCATGGCTATTTGAGAAATTAAGGAGTGAGAAATGCAAAAAAGAAATCTTTTATCGTCCTGCCTGATTGCGGCGGGAATGTCCGTGTCTTTCGCAGCCTCAGCAGTGGAGTTGGATACCGGGCTGCCAACAGATGATGTTGTCGGTGCTGTTGAAGGTACGGTTGCGGGTGGCAAGGAAGCCGTCACAGGTTTAGTGGCTGACACACAAACTGTTACAGAAGAAACCGTTGCTGGCGTAGTGGCGCTGACTGGCGAAGAAGATACTGTCAGCGGGGCTGTCACTATTGTTGAAGGTGCCGTTGCAGACACGCAATCTTTGCTGGGTGCTGAAGATCGTGTTGCCGGGGTTGTTTCTAAAGTTGAAGCCACAAAAACAGTCGTCAAGACAACAGCAGATGACACAGTGGCTTTGACCGGGACCGTGGTCGATGAGACAAAAATTGTTGCAGCTAATGCCTTGAGCGGTGTCGAGGGTGTCGCTGGCGTAAATGGTCTTACTGACGGTGCCACCGGTGTTGCCTCAGATACAGTCGATAATGTCACCGTGTTGGCAGCGGGCGCCGTCGATACTTCAGTCAGTCTGGTTGATGCGACTGTTGATACTGCCACAGGTCTTGTTGGCAGTGTAGATGCTGTTGGCACGGTCACGGACAGCGTAGCTGGCCTGACGGGCGATGATCTGCTGGGAACCGATGTGCTTGGTACTGTCGGTGGCGTCACCGGCGGCGAACTGCCGGGAGGCGAAGTGCTGGCGACTGCAAGCGATACTGTTGGAGGTCTGACAGGCGGTGAATTGCCGGGGACCGATGTTGTGGGCACAGTCACCGGCACGGTTGGTGGTCTGACTGGTGGTAGTTTGCCAGGAACCGAAGTAGTGGGTACGGTTACTGACACTGTGGATGGCCTTACTGGTGGTCTGCTTGATGTCAGTGGTACTGTCGGTGCGGATGCATCAGCTTCAGGAGATGCACAGTTATCCACCGGCCCGTTACTGGGTGGTCTGCTCTAACTGTCCAAAACACCACCGGGGCATTACCCCGGTGGTCTCTTTCACGGGGCCTTAATCTTTAACTTCTGTCTCTTTTTCCAGACTGGGCCGGTTCATTCCTGATTCTAAAATAACGCACTGCAATGCTATGCTAGCGCATTGAGACAAATGCTTGAGGTTTATATGCGAGTTGACTGGCATCAGTATCATGCAGCCGTCTGGCGAAGTCATAGCCAGAAACTGAAACCGGTAGAGCGTCTGGATCCGGTCAGACTTGATGAACTGAAAGGTATCGACAAGCAGAAACAGGCCTTACTGGACAATACACTTCATTTTATTGAAGGCAGGACCAGTAATCATGCAATGCTCTGGGGCGCCCGCGGCACCGGCAAATCTTCATTAATCAAAGCAGTGTTGAATCACCTGGCCCTGCAGGGGCTGCGTATGGTGCAGGTCGACAAAGATGATCTGGCCTATCTGCCGGAAATTCTCGACTCCCTTGAGGAAGCTGATGAACAGTTCCGCTTTGTGGTTTTCTGTGATGACTTGTCTTTTGAGGAAGGTGAGTCCAGTTATAAACCACTCAAGACCCTGCTTGAAGGCGGGCTGGAACTGCCTCCTGAACATGTCCGGCTCTACGCGACCTCCAACCGTCGTCATTTGTTGCCGGAAAAGCAATCGGAAAATCAGCTCAGTGGTCTGGTTGACGGTGAAGTGCACTATGCCGACAGCCTGGAAGATAAGCTCGCGCTGTCAGATCGTTTCGGCTTGAATTTATCGTTTTACCCAGCAAACTGGGAAAACTATTTTTCAATAGTGGAATCGTTGTTTGCCGACCTGGATTTGGATCAGCAACAACTGCACGAAGCGGCACGACTCTTTGCGATGGGCCGTGGCAGCCACAGTGGCCGCACCGCAAAACAGTTTTATCATTACTACCGGGCCAGAATCACTGGTTAGCTTCCGGGCTAATGTCACTGGCACTATACTGCATTAAATAGCGCAGCAAGGGGGCCAACAAGGCACAGCCAAACATCACCATGGCCATCGGCCACGCTGTGCCATCACCCAGAATCCCTACCAATGAGCCACTGACTGCACCGGTAGCAAAGCCGGACGCACCGAGCAGCGCGGTGGCTGTAGCGCTGTTGGTCGGAAAATACTCAACTGTACTGGAAGTCGCGTTGGACACAATCAGACCCATGATGCCGATAAACACAATAATCAGCGGCATGACGATATACAGCGATGGCACCTGACTCAGACTGATGTAAAGCAGCAGCAGGCTTGCTGTCAGCAATTGACCGGCCTGACCCACACTGAGGATTTGCTGAGGCCGGTACCGATGTAACAGCCGCAGATTAAGTCGGTTGAAAAACATCATCGCGATGACATTGATGCCGAACAGAAACGGATACACCGTTTCACTAACACCGAAATAGCTCATATAAACGGCGGGTGAGCCAGTGATAAAAGCAAACATGCCACCCAGGGCAAAGCACTGTGAAAAGATAAAGCCGACCGCACAGCGGTTGCCGAGCACCATCCGGTAGCGTCGGAAGGCGCTGGGCCGATCGCTGACGATGAGACGGGTTTCCGGTAACTTGAAAAACAGGGTACTGCCAATCACCAGCCCGTAAACCAGCAGGAAGTCAAAAATCAGCCGCCAGCCGCTCAGGTGTAACAGGAGCATTCCAATCAGCGGTGCCAGTAACGGTGCCAGCATCATAATAATGGCCATATTGGAGAGATGACGGGCACTTTCCTGACCTTTACTGAGATCACGAATCACTGCCGCCGAGTTGACGACGGCAAGGCCGCCACCAAAAGCTTCAATAAGCCGGCATGCCCAGACCCATTCCATAGTGGGACTGAAGATAATGCCCAGGGTGCCCAGGCAGAACAGGCTGATCCCACTGCCTGTTGCCGCACGGCGGCCAAAGTGGTCGGAAAAAGGGCCCCCTACAATCTGGCCGATAGCAAAACCGGCCAAAAACAGGCTTAAAGAAAGCTCCGTATCATGGATGCTGACATTGAAATAGGCCGACATCTCCGGCATAGCCGGAAGATAGGCATCAATAGCGAGCGGCGTCATCGCCGTCAGCGCCGCGAGGAACAGAATCAGAGAGCGAATATCGGGTCGGGATGAATTCATTCAGTGCTATCTGCCTGAGATTCAATTTGTAAAAGACAGCCTTTAAGCAACTGGGCAAGCTGCGTTTTGTCATGATCGCTCAAGCCTGCCATCAGCATGCTAAGCAACTCAAAATGGGCTGGCGCCACTTCATTGATCAATGCTTTACCTTCCGATGTCAGAGAGACTTTGATACTACGTCTGTCCTGAGTGCAGTGAGAGCGGCTTATCAGCCCTTTGTTTTCCAGTCTATCGAGACGGCTTGTCATCGCGCCGGAGCTGAGCAGCATGCTCTGATAGAGTTCCGAGGGCGTCAGTGCTTTTGCATCCGCGCGTTTTAATGCAGCAAGGACATCGAATTCTCCCTGTTTGAGATTAAAGCGCTTATGTAAATGCCCAAACCGGGTTTCCAATGCCTTGCTTAGTCTCAAGATGCGGGCAACGACCTGCATCGCGTTCAAATCAGTATTCAGACCTTGTGCCTGCCACTGCTCGCTGATGATATCGACCGCATCGGGTGCGTTGATTTTTCTCATGCTGATTCTTATCTGTTAAAGCCTTATTTCAGTCTAACCATTTAGCTTTTTAATAACAATCTTTATGTAAAGATAAATTGTGATAATGAACTGATTTAAAGTGTTTTAAATAAGAAACGCTTAGCTAGCGAAATAACGCTCTCTGTCGATTTTGCACTGTCGTTCATATTGATGTTCGTCGGTGACAAACTTATAATATGCATTGATCGCAACGATCAGAAGGATGACAGGCTAGAGTCTGTTTCATCTCGCAGAACATGCCGTTCTGATCTCTCAAATTTGATAATTATCAGGCCAACGCCGTCCTTGCTTTGCTGAATCTGCTCAGCCCGGCCGGAAATGTTGTGCCTGCAATGCGCTGTGTTGGAGAAAAGATTCCTGTGAGTCATTACAAGCCGTACAACGGACCAGCTGCGGGCTGGGGTGCTCTGGTCAGTGTGACCCGTAACTGGTTGGGCAGTAAAAACGCGATGAAAAACATCCGTGCTATGCTCAAAACCAACCAGGATCACGGGCTGGACTGCCCGGGTTGTGCCTGGGGCGAAACACCGGAAAAACATTTCATCAAGTTCTGTGAGAATGGTGCCAAGGCGGTCAACTGGGAGGCAACCAGCCGCCGTGTGGACCCAGCCTTTTTCAAGGCGCACAGTAACACCGAGTTACTGGAACAGAATGACTGGTGGCTGGAATCTCAGGGGCGCATTACCCATCCGATGCGCTACAACCCGGAAACCGATCACTATGAGCCGGTCACCTGGAAGCAGGCTTTCGAGATTGTGGCCCAGCATCTGAAAGCGCTGGAGTCGTCCGATCAAGCGGAGTTTTATACCTCCGGTCGTGCCAGTAACGAAGCCGCATTTCTGTATCAGTTATTCGTTCGTGCGTTTGGCACCAACAACTTCCCTGATTGTTCCAACATGTGCCACGAAGCCAGCGGCATCGGCATGACCGAGAGTCTGGGAGTTGGTAAAGGGACCGTGACCTTTGAAGACTTCGCAGAAGCCGATGCGATTTTTGTGATAGGCCAGAATCCCGGCACTAATCATCCACGCATGCTGGAACCACTGCGTGAAGCGGTGCAGCGCGGCGCTCAGGTGATTTGCTTTAACCCGCTGAAAGAGCGGGGGCTGGAGCGTTTCTAGACTCCTCAAAACCCGCTGGACAT
>JABURN010000194.1 GCA_014762585.1 Methylophaga sp. | reverse complement strand
ACAGGCACCACCCGTCCCGGCTCGACTATCACTTCCTGTTCCATGCCATGCAGACTGGCGCCTTCAAGACCGCTGACACTGTAACTCACCGTCAGAGGCTGCTGGGTTTTATTCAGCAGCTTCAGCGTGTATTTGTTCTGTATCGAGCCGTCACTGAGTCTGACATACAGCGGCTGGCGGTCATGAATGACTTTGAATTCGGTCGGTGACAGCGTGGTAAAGCCATAGACGATGCCGCTTAATGCCAGCAGCAATATCAGGCTGTAGATAATCACCCGCGGCCGTTTATACATCGGTAAGACGTTCTGGTCGTGATGCAGTTCCTTGTAGCTGGCATAACGAATCAGGCCACGGGGCTGGTCGGTCTTGTCCATGATGCTGTCGCAGGCGTCGATACATAAACCACAGGTGATACAGCCTTCCTGCTGGCCTTTGCGGATATCAATACCGGTGGGACAGACGGCCACGCAGACTTTGCAGTCAATACAGCTGCCCTTGCTGCCGTCGACGGCGCCTTTTTTAAGTTTGCCTCTGGGTTCACCCCGCTCGGCGTCATAGGCGGGCAGCACGGTGTCCTGGTCGTACATGACGCCCTGCAGGCGGGCATAGGGACAGAGCCAGAAGCAGACCTGTTCACGCATAAAGCCGGCAAAGCCGTAGGTGAAAACGCCGAATACGGCAATGGCGCCCCAGACCGGCATGGGGGCGGTCAGGGTGAAGACATCGCCCCACAGTTGAAAGGCATCGGTAAACCAGGCACAGAATGAGAGGCCGGTGAGCAAGGCGATGGCAATCCACAGGCTGTGTTTGGTGAGCACCCGCCAGGTTTTATCCAACGTCCAGGGGGCTTGTTTGAATTTGTGGGCTTTTTGCGGGGTGTCACCTTCGAGTTTGGTTTCGATAAAGGTGTAGATGTCGGTCCAGACGGTCTGGAAGCAGAAGTAACCACAAAAGACGCGGCCGGCAACACTGGTGACGGCGGCAAGCAATATGGCGAAAAACAGCAGGGTCAGGGACAGCATCCAGATATCCTGCGGGAACACGGTCAGGTCAAAAAAGCGGAACTGACGGTCGGGGATATCAAACAGAATCGCCTGCTGACCATCCCAGCGAAGATACGGCCCTAGAAAGAATATCGACCAGACCGACATGCCCATCCATTTACGCAGACGGAAACGCCCTTTCAGTCGCTTGGCCACCACCTTTTCTTCACCGGTGTTGATGTGCCAGTCAGCGACTTCTTCGTAAATATTCGAGGCGTTCTCGACATCATGCATATCATTTACGGACATAGAATTACCTGTTTGCTGAAAAGTCGAAGCGGGTCATTAAACAACCACCCGCTGAGGTTGCTCGGTCTGATTTAATAAACTCGCCAGAATCGTCATCGCCTGTCTCAACGCATTGCTGTCCGTAGCGATACCCAATGAGACTCTGACGGCGTCGATAGGTGTTTGCGTTATGGCAAACTGACTGGCCGGTACGATAGTCACACCCTGGTTGTAAGCCGCCCTGGCATAGTCATCAGCCCGCCAGTGGGCTGGTAAAAAGAGCCAGAGGTGATGACCATCCGGATCCGCTGCGAATTGATGATCGGCCAGCATTTCGGCTGCCAGTTTCTGTCGCTGATTGTTTTCAAGCCTGATAGCGCTGGCAATGTCATCCAGTGTGCCGTCATAAATCCAACGTGTAACCAATGCACACATTAACGGAGGTGCCATCAAATTAGTGGCTCGCAAAACCGCCGCTAATTGTGCAGTGGCCTGCTTGCTGGGCGTGACCACGAATGCGACTCTTAAGGCCGGGGTTGCGCACTTTGAGAGGGTCGCAATATGCCATGTTTGCTTTGGCAGCAGGTTATTGAATGCGGGCACTGAGTCGGACTGCAAGGGCGAATAAGGATCGTCTTCGATGATGGCAATCTCATAGCGCCGGGCAATTTCTGCCAGAACCTGCCTGCGCTGCAGTGTCATAGTCACGGTGGTCGGGTTGTCAACGGCCGGAATGAGGTAAAGTGCACTGACTTCACCATCCTGGCATGCGGCCTCTAGTGCCTCAGGGAGAATACCCTCAGCATCGCAGATCACAGCCTGTAATTTGATATTGAGCTGTTCGGCCACAGCTTTAAGTCCTGGGTAACTGTACTCCGGAGTTAATAGTGTTTTCCCGGCAGAGATCAGACATTTACAGATGGCATACAAGGCACTTTGCGCCCCAGCTGCAATGAGTACCAGCTCAGCATCCGCTTGCCTGTTATGCTGCTGCAGCCAGTACAGCGCCGCCTCACGATCGGCGGGGTTACCGGCGCTATCCTGATACTGTAACTGCAGCATTCTGCGCTCATCCGCAATGAGTCCGCTGATTCCTTCAGGCAGACGCTGTTGCAATTGCGCGTTGGCAGGCTGCGGTGGATTGTTCATGCTGAGATCGAGCAAGGCGAGCTTTTCTGCGATCAGTTGCTGTTGCACTGAGTCTCTGATGTAGGTGCCACTACCTTTGTTGCCTTCCACCAGGCCGCGTCGTCTGGCCTCTTTAAACGCCCGCGTGACTGTGGTGAGGTCCACCTGCAAGGCTTCGGCTATAGCTCTTTGGGATGGCAATCTATCACCAGGCTTGATGCGTCCGGCATAAATATCCGCCTCCAGCGCCCTGACGATGCCGAGATATTTTTTTCCTGCTTCAGTTTGAAGGTGTGGGTGCCAGATTGCCATTGCTTGATGCATGCATTAATTATGCATACATATTACCCCACCCGTGTCTTTTAACCAATCATTTTTTATGATTTTTGTCCTATTCTGATGATTCTTATACATAGATCACTCGCTTTGCATGGAAAAATTAAGTGCGATGCAACAAGACATAAATGTATGCATATTTTACCCATACATAAAACAGCACAAAAAAAGGGTGACATCCGAAGATGCCACCCCACTCCTCCGAAGAGGAGATTCGCGCAGATAGGAGCTGACGACAGGTCAGTGACCGTCAGCATAATCTCAGACTGGGCAAATCCAAGTTGTATCCATTGAAAAAAATGAACAATAACCGTTTGATGATTCAGACTCTAATAAACCTGAGTTTAAGCAGGTAAAACTCGCATGCAACTTTGATTAAATCATTGGGACAAACAGACATATAAGCAAAAAAAAACCAGCTCACCGGGAATGAACTGGTTTAGAAGGTGGAGTGAACTGTCATTGATAGTTCGAATTTGAGCTTATCACCTTGATGCGAAATTTACGTGAAATGCATCAAGCTAAACTAATATCAGTGTGGTCAGTTCGTTTCAGACTTTCAACACCCTGATATTGCAGTTATGAACCTGCACAAATTCTCTAAGCTGCTGATGTCCCTTAACACCAAATTTCAGGGGCTTGCCCTGCAGGTGATAGAGGATACCTGTCTTTGTCACCGCAATGCCGGTTTTGCTTTTAGCATTAAAATCGACATGGGCCAGTTCTTGAGTAATCACATCAAAGCCATACGCACTCGCATGACCGATAATGTGCTTTTCGCCGCTTTCTTTGACCTCAAACAAGCCCCAGCTCATCAGATGGCCACATTCAGACTCGGCTCTTGCTTCCATACAAATCCTCACGTTATGTGGGCGGTTTCCCTGCCAGATTGAATCGTTTGTCTAGTGCAAACTTAACCCATTCAAGACTGTGAAACAAGTCACATTTTTGGTCTGATTTGTAATGACCCGAAATGAAAGTTCAGAAGAGATAAATAATGGTCGGGACAGTAGGATTTGAACCTACGACCCCTTGCACCCCATGCAAGTGCGCTACCAGGCTGCGCCATGCCCCGACTGTAAGTGTTAACGTTCAGAATGTCCGAAAGGACTTGGTTAACGACGGCGAGTATATTAGCAAAACCCGGCCTGATTGGGTAGACCGGGCTTTGCCAAATATCGCTTATTTTTTCTGACTGATTTCAGCCAGTCTTTGCCAAGTGCTGACGACGGTATCAGGGTTCAGCGAAATACTGCTGATACCGCGTTCCAGCAGCCATTCTGCCAGATCGGGATGATCCGATGGGCCCTGACCACAAATACCGACATATTTACCGGCATCACGGCAAGCCTTGATCGCCATATCCAGCATTTTCAGTACTGCCGGGTTACGTTCATCAAACGATTCGGCCACCAGCGCTGAGTCACGGTCAAGACCTAAAGTCAGCTGAGTCATGTCGTTTGAGCCGATAGAGAAGCCGTCGAAGTACTCGAGGAAATCCTCAGCCAGCACCGCATTGGATGGCAATTCACACATCATGATCAGACGCAGACCATTTTTACCACGTTCCAGACCGTTTTCTTTGAGGATATTAATGACCGATTCTGCTTCCTTAGTGGTGCGGACAAACGGAATCATCAATTCGACATTAGTCAGGCCCATTTCATCACGAACGCGCTTCATGGCTTCTGCTTCCAGCTTGAAGCACTCAGCAAAGTCTTCAGAGCTGTAACGTGACGCACCGCGGAAACCAATCATTGGGTTTTCTTCATGCGGCTCGAACAGTGGGCCACCGATGAGGTTGGCGTATTCATTCGATTTGAAATCTGACATCCGGACAATCACGGTTTCCGGGTAGAAAGCAGACGCAATAGTGGAGACACCCTCGGCAATACGGCTGATGTAGAACTCTACCGGATCACCATAGGCTGTGGTGCGCTCAATAATTGCCTCTTTGACCTCACCTTCCATCTCATCCGCGTTCATCAGCGCTTTCGGGTGAATACCGATCATGTTGTTGATGATGAATTCCAGACGCGCCAGACCCACACCTTTGTGCGGCAGTTGGGCAAAGCTGAACGCACGATCCGGATTACCAACGTTCATCATGATCTTGACCGGCAGTTCGGGCATGTTATCGAGTTCTTCAACGCGATGTTCGAATTCCAGCAGGCCGTTGTAAATGTTACCTTCGTCGCCTTCGGCACAGGAAACTGTGACCTGGCTGCCTTCTGCGACTTTTTCTGTGGCATCACCACAGCCAACCACAGCCGGGATACCGAGTTCACGGGCAATAATCGCCGCGTGACAGGTACGACCACCCCGGTTGGTGACAATCGCTGAAGCCCGCTTCATGATCGGCTCCCAGTCCGGGTCAGTCATATCGGTGAGCAGCACGTCGCCGGCTTCAAACTTGTCCATTTGGTCCAGGCTGTTAAGCAAACGCACTTTACCCTGACCAATCTTGCTGCCAATGGCACGACCAACGGAAAGTACTTCACCTTTCTCTTTCAGCAGGTAGGACTCACGGATATTTTTGCTGCGGCTCTGAACCGTCTCAGGACGCGCCTGAACGATATAGATACGACCGTCATTGCCATCTTTGGCCCACTCCACGTCCATCGGACGCTGGTAGTGTTTCTCGATGGTGACGACCATTTTCGACAGTTCTTCCACTTCCTGGTCAGTCAGACAGAAGTGCAGGCGATCGTTACCTTCAACATCAATGGTTTTGACCGGAGAGGCTTTATCACCAGAGTAAACCATCTTGATGGCTTTCTGCCCAACGGTACGGCGCAGTACAGCAGGTCGGCCGGCAGCCAATGTTTCTTTGTGAACATAGAATTCATCGGGATTGACGGCGCCCTGCACCACCATTTCGCCCAGACCGTAGCTGCCGGTAACAAACACAACATCGCGGAAACCACTCTCGGTATCCAGCGAGAAAGCCACACCGGCGCTGGCGATGTCAGAGCGGACCATTTTCTGTACACCGGCTGACAAAGCCACTTCGCTGTGATCAAAGCCCTGGTGATCGCGATAAGCGATGGCGCGATCATTAAACAGGGAAGCGAAAACTTCACGGATTTGTTTTTTGATGTTGTCGAGGCCGGACACATTGAGGAATGTTTCCTGCTGGCCGGCAAAAGAAGCATCCGGCAAATCTTCTGCCGTGGCAGAAGAGCGAACCGCATAACTGGTTTCAGCACCGTACTCTTTTTCCAGCGCCGCATAGGCTTCATCAATCGCCTTTTCCATCGCGGCCGGATAAGGGATAGTCATAATCCAGTCACGGATTTGACGACCGGTTTTTTGCAAAGCAGTAACGTCATCGACATCCAGATCACGCAGCAGGTCATTGATTTGATCCTGCAGGCCATCATGGGCGAGAAACTCTCTGTAAGCATCAGCGGTTGTCGCAAAACCACTAGGAACAGCCACACCCAGTGGTGCCAGGTTTTGCAGCATTTCACCCAAAGAGGCGTTCTTGCCACCGACTCTGCCTACATCCTCCATGCACAGCTGTTCCAATGGGACAACGTATTCGGTCATAGTAATAACTACCTTGCTTTCTTTAATTTATTAAATTTTAAAACTGATTCACGCACCCGCTCCCGCCCGAGCCCAAGGGCACGAACAACGCGACTGGAAATTTCTTCAATTGAAGTATTCGTGGTCTCGAAAACCGGAATGCCGACTTTGTCGAACATCGACTGAGCTTTTTCCAGTTCCGCCTGGCAGATTTCCAGTGACGAGTAGTTACTGTCCGGCCGACGCTGGCGTCTGATGCGACTCAGCGGCACCGGCTTGATCGTCAATCCGACAAGCTTGTGGACATTGTCCTGCAGACATTGAGGCAGTTCCTCTGAGCCCAGATCTTCCGGTGTCAGCGGATAGTTCGCCACTTTTAATGAGAAGTTCATCGCAAGATACAAACTGGTCGGGGTTTTACCGCAACGGGAAACACCGGCCAGACTGCCATCCGCCTCTTTATATTGATCCGGGCGAACACCAGCATCATGCATCAACGAGGAAGCAATCGAATCAAGCCGACCGTGGAGGGCAGGCTCTCCCGGTTTAGTGCTCGCGACCACCGCATGTTTCGGGTATTCGACACCAA
>JABURN010000144.1 GCA_014762585.1 Methylophaga sp. | reverse complement strand
GTGTTTGGGAGGCGTGAGTGATGCGCGGGCTACCACACTGTATATTCCGGATACAGTCGGATATAACCTGCCGCATCAGTTGGGAGCGTTGATTGGCACCATGCGAGAACGCATTCCCAACGCTGACAAAGCCGTCTTCTCGGTGCATTGTCACAACGATCTGGGGCTGGCTGTCGCCAACTCGCTGTCAGCAGTGATGAATGGTGCCCGTCAGGTTGAATGCACGATCAATGGTCTGGGTGAGCGTGCCGGTAATGCCGCATTGGAAGAAGTGGTGATGGCAGTGCGGACCCGTCAGGATATGTTCCCCTGCGATACCAATATCGATACCCAGCACATTCTGCCGGCTTCTCGTCTGGTTTCCGGGGTCACGGGATTTGTCGTGCAACCAAACAAAGCCATTGTGGGTGCCAATGCCTTTGCCCATGCATCGGGCATTCATCAGGATGGTGTGCTGAAAAACCGTGAAACCTACGAAATCATGCGTGCCGAAGATGTCGGCTGGAATACCAACCGCATGGTTTTGGGCAAACACTCAGGCCGGAATGCTTTCCGAAGCCGTCTGCAGGAACTGGGCATTGAACTGGAGTCTGAAGTCGAACTTAATGCAGCCTTCACCCGTTTCAAGGAGCTGGCTGATAAAAAGCATGAGATCTTTGACGAGGATCTGCAGGCACTGGTCAGTGATGTGGTTGCTGCTACCGACGAACGCATTACTTTGGTGTCGATGAAAGTCTGCAGCGAAACTGGCGAAACGCCGGTGGCGAATGTCACGCTGTCAGTTGATGGTGATGAGGTCCATACCCAGATGAGTGGCAGTGGCCCGGTCGATGCGGCTTATAAAGCCATAGAATCGATTGTGCAGAGTCACACCGAACTGCAGTTGTACTCGGTCAGCAACATCACTACCGGTACTGATGCCCAGGGTGAAGTTAATGTACGTCTGGAAAAAGGCGGTCGCATTGTCAGTGGTCAGGGGGCTGATACCGATATCGTGATTGCCTCTGCCAAGGCCTATCTTAACGCCCTGAATAAAATTCTGGCGCATGTAGAAAGAGCCCATCCACAGGTCTGATGCAGCTCTCGAACTCACAACAACGGATTCTGGCTGATATGGGCATTCAGCTCTGGGCGCTTCGGCGCTCGGAGCCTGAGATCCCCCAGCAGCGATCAGCAGAAACACCTGTCGAGACTGAGCAGGCAGCTATCAATGTTGCTGCCCCAGTCAAGCTGATTGTGGTAACACAAGCACAGGCCAGGTCAGAGGCCGCGCAGCGTTTATTTAATGCGATGCTCAAGGCTGCCAGTCTCACCCACGATCAGGTACTGAGCGTAACCAGCAGGGAGTTCGAACAGATTAATACCGCCAGCATGGCCAATAAGTCGGTGCTGCTGTTGGGGAGTGGCATAACTGCTGAACTGATGCCCGATTTGTCCCCTGACAATCCTGAGACTGTCAGCCAGTATCAGGCGCAGTTTTCAGCCTGTTTCAGCCTGGAGGAGATGCTGCAGCAGCCATCCCTTAAAGCGGCAGCCTGGCAGGCACTGAAACATATGAGCCCTGTGTTCTGAAAAGGTCCTGAAATGATGCTTCCGCGTGTCATGCTTGAAGACGATCTGTTTGAGGTGCATGCTATTGAGAAAGCAGCCAATCGCTTTCCCTGGAGCAGAAAGAATTTCGCGGACAGTCTTGATGCGGGCCATTTTTGCTGGGTTTACTGTGACGCATTTGATGACATTATTGGCTATGCGATTGTGCAGCTGGTGATTGATGAAGCGCATCTGCTCAATATTTGTGTGCGGCCTGAGATGCAACGACAGGGCTATGGCAGACGCATACTTGAACACATTATTGATCACGCACAGACAAGGTCAGCCAATCTTGTCGTATTAGAAGTCAGGCAGTCCAACTTCCGCGCCCAACAGCTCTATCATCAGCTGGGCTTTAATGAAATGTCGATACGGCGTGGGTATTATCCGGCTGAGCAGGGCAGGGAGGATGCCATTCTCATGGGCCTGGATTTGTCCGCGATGTCGATTTTCCATGGAATTTAGTGTTAGCCTGACTGTCACTGTTAGGCGCGAGACGTCAGCAATAATGAGTCCGACGCTTGTCACTACTACTTATGAGCACTTGCTATAGGGCGGGCGCTCTTTTAGACTAATTGACTTAATTACTCGGTTATTTTTTCACATTTAGGAGAAACAATATGGCTTTTGAATTGCCACCACTTCCTTATGCTCAAAACGCACTGGAACCAACGATTTCAGCTGAAACGCTCGAATATCACTATGGTAAGCATCACCAAACCTATGTGAATAACCTGAACAACTTGGTACCTGGTACTGAATTTGAAGGTAAGTCTCTGGAAGATATCATTACTTCAGCCAGCGGCGGTATTTTCAACAACGCAGCCCAGGTCTGGAATCACACCTTCTACTGGAACTGCATGACACCTGACGCAAAAGGCGCTCCATCAGGTGATCTGGCTGCTGACATCGATAAAACCTTCGGTTCTTTTGATCAGTTCAAAGAAGATTTCAGCAAATCTGCAGCCACCAACTTCGGCTCAGGCTGGACCTGGCTGGTTAAAAATAAAGATGGCAGCATTGCCATTGTTAACACCAGCAATGCCGGTTGCCCACTGACTGAAGGTCAGACACCGCTGCTGACCGTTGACGTCTGGGAACATGCCTATTACATCGATTATCGCAATGCGCGTCCTAAGTACCTGGAAGCCTTCTGGGGCCTGGTTAACTGGGACTTCGTTGAAGCCAACTACGCGGCCTAAGAACAGCGGGGGAGTGTCAGTTTACTTCTCTCCCGTTAACTTATAAAATATCGCTTTTTTGATTGATGGCAGTTTCGTCAGAAACTGCCATTTTTCGTTTCAAAGGTCTGAAAAAGACCCGGTTTTCATGCCGTCACGGCAAGGAGTTTTCAGCCATGACAGATTCGGTTATGCCGACTTACGGGCGACTCGATGTGGCTTTCGCCAGAGGAAAAGGCGCCTGGTTAACAGATATCAACGATAAGCAGTATCTCGACGCACTGAGTGGTATTGCTGTCTGCAATCTTGGCCATTGCCATCCTGCCGTGACCCGAGCCATTCAACATCAGGCCGAGACGCTGGTGCATACCTCCAATATGTACCACATTCCCTTACAGAACCAACTGGCTGATAAGCTGACACAGCTGTCCGGCATGGAACAGGCTTTTTTCTGTAATTCCGGTGCCGAAGCCAACGAAGCGGCAATTAAAATTGCACGCAAATACGGTCACAGCAAGGGCATTGAAAAACCTGTCATTATCGTCATGGATGGCAGCTTCCATGGCCGTACCATGGCTACCCTGACAGCGACTGGCAATGCCAAGGTGCAAGTCGGTTTTGATCCTTTACTGCCCGGCTTTGTCCGCGTGCCCTACAACGATCTGGATGCCTTGCGTATGGCGATCGGTCATTGGCCGGAAGCCGTTGCTGTGATGGTCGAACCGGTTCAGGGTGAGGGCGGCGTAAAAGTGCCTGATTCTGATTTTCTGGCTGGTGTCAGAGCTATCTGCACTCAGCGTAAGCTGCTGATGATGCTGGATGAAGTACAGACCGGTGTCGGTCGTACCGGCCAATGGTTTGCTTTCCAGCATAATGAAGATCTGATTCCCGATGTCATGACCCTGGCTAAAGGCCTGGGTAATGGTGTACCGGTCGGCGCCTGTCTTGTTGCCGGTCAAGCTGTGGGGGTTCTGCAGGCAGGAAACCATGGTTCTACATTCGGTGGTAATCCACTTGCCTGCAGCGCTGCACTGGCTGTGCTGGAAACTATCGAAAAAGATGAGCTTCTTAATCATGTTCAGGGCCTGAGCCAACAGATGCTGCAGTTTTTCAAAGACAAGCTGGCCGGTCATGAAGGCGTTAAGGATGTGCGTGGCCTGGGCTTTATGTTTGGTATTGAGCTGAATATGCCCTGTGCACCACTGGTTAAACAGGCGCTGGCTGAAGGTCTGTTGATCAACGTCACAGCCGAGTCTGTCATCCGTTTACTGCCACCAATGATTATCAATGCCGAAGAAGCCGAGCTTATCGTGGACAAAGTATGCAAACTGGTCCTCGACTTTTTGTCATCCCACGCTGTTGAGAGCGTTGCCTGAAAAATGAAACATTTCCTGACTCTGAAAGATCTGACTCCGGCAGAATTGAAACTGTTAATTCAACGTGCCGTCGAGCTGAAGAAACTGCAACAACACGGTGAAATCTACCAGCCGCTTAAGGGTAAAGTGCTGGCGATGATTTTCGAGAAATCATCAACCCGTACCCGTGTTTCTTTCGAGTCAGCGATGATTCAGTTCGGCGGTGGCTCTATTTTTCTGTCACCGGATGACACGCAACTGGGTCGGGGAGAGCCACTGGAAGACTCAGCCAGAGTGATTTCCAGCATGGTGGATGCAGTGATGATCCGCACTTTCGCTCACAGCAAAATTGAAACCTTTGCTAAATATTCATCGGTGCCGGTGATTAATGCCCTGACCGATGAATATCATCCCTGTCAGTTGCTGGCTGATATGCAGACTTACCAGGAACACCGGGGCGATATCAGGGGTAAGAAAGTTGTCTGGATCGGTGATGGCAATAATATGTGCCATTCCTACATCAACGCAGCTGAACAGTTCGGCTTTACGCTGAATATTGCTACACCTGAAGGTTACGAACCGGATTCGGCCATTGTTGAAGCCAGCAAAGCTGATGTGCATTTGTTCAATGACCCCAAAGCGGCAGCACAAGGTGTCGATCTGGTCGTCACCGATGTCTGGGCCAGTATGGGCCAGGAAGAAGAGCAGCGTAAACGCGAACAGGCGTTTGCCGGCTTCCAGGTCGATCAGGGAATTATGGATTTAGCGAATAAAGAGGCTTTATTCATGCACTGTCTGCCGGCTCACCGTGGTGAAGAAGTCAGTGCTGAAGTGATTGATGGGCCACAAAGCGTGGTTTGGGATGAAGCCGAGAACCGGCTCCATGCCCAGAAAGCCCTGCTGGAATTCCTAATCGGCGAGTAAGTCAGCCTCAAGCTGTTGCAGGCGCTCAACCGTGCCGATATCTGACCATTGGCCATGATAATGCTGACCTGAAACTTGCTCTCGGCTAATGGCTTGATCAAATAAGGGCTTGAGTGGCCGTTTTTCGTTCGTCAGACCCGCAAACATCTCTGGACGATAAATGCCTATGCCACTGAATGTGGCCTTATCAGCATTGTTAACCCGTACATTTCCTGCCTTGTCCAGAGCAAAATCTCCATCCGGGTTATGCGGCGGATTATCAACCAGTACCAGATGACAGAGTTTGTCAGCGTCCAGCTGAAAACCAGCCAGCTGCCCGAAATCAAAATCAGTCCAGATATCGCCATTCACCACCAGGAAGGGCTCATCACCCAGCAAGGGCAGGGCATTAATAATGCCGCCGGCTGTTTCCAGACCGCCATCCAGTTCAGGTGAATACTGGATACTGGCACCGTAGCGGCTACCATCACCCAGTGTTTCCGGAAATTGTTCGCCCAGGTGGGCGTAATTAATGACCAGATCCTTAAAACCGGCGCTGACTAAGCCTTCAATCAGGTATTCAATCAGCCGTTTAGGCCCGGCCTTGATAAGCGGTTTGGGCGTCGTATCAGTAAGGGGGCGAAGGCGTTCGCCACGACCTGCTGCGAGAATCATTGCTTTCATCGGATGGCCATGACTTCAGGTGATTGCGTGAGATATTGATGCAGGGGAGCCAGCTCAGGGTAGCGAGCTGTTACCTGCAACACATATTTGAGTGTCAGCGGCAGATCATTCATATAACCAGCCTTACCATCACGGTAATTGAGACGACAGAATATGCCCAGTACCTTCAGGTGGCGTTGCAGTCCCATCAAATCAAACCAGCGGATAAACTCAGATCTGTTATCGCCGGTCAGCAATTGATTTTCTACTGCCTGTTCAAAATAATAATTCAGCCAGTTATCCAATTTGTTCTGTGGCCATTCGATATAGCAATCTCGGAGCAGAGATACCAGGTCGTATGTTACTGGCCCGATAACGGCATCCTGGAAGTCAATAACGCCCACTTCATTGTCTGCGCCAAGCATCAAATTACGGCTGTGATAATCGCGATGCACGAAATACTGTGGTTGCTCGCTGGCATTGGCAATCAGGAGCTCAAACACGGTATTCAGCTCGGGCGGAGGTGTTAGAGACAAGTGTTTTTGGATAAACCAGTCCGGGAACAGACGCAGTTCTGCCAGCAGTTTTTCATCGTCATAGCTGGCAAGCTCGATATCTGCTGTCGGTGCCAGCTGCATTTTAATGATTTCATCGATAGCCGCTCGATAAAGCGCATCTGCCGATTGCTCATTAAGGGCAGACAAATAGGAGGTGTTACCGAGATCACTGAGTAACAGGAAACCCTGCTCCAGATTCTTGGCAAAGATCCTTGGTACATGCGTGCCGGTACTGGAGAGAAATTCCGCAATCCTGACGAATGAATCGATATCCTCGTGTTCAGGCGGTGCATCCATCACTATCCGGCTGTGGTCATGCTGATGGACACGGAAATAGCGCCGGAAGCTGGCATCGCTGGAGGCGACTTCCAGGTTGAATTCACTGTAGGGAAGGATAGCGGTCAGCCATTCATTAACTTGCCACAGACGTGGATCGGTATCGAAATCTATCTTCATCTATTTTTTATAAATGTTATGTAAATATATGAAATATAGCTATTAATATTCACTTCTTCCTCATATCTTTACGCTGTAGATATGAGCCTGCTGCTGAATCAAAGCTGTTAATGTATCATCAGGGAATTATTTCCCGCGTAGCCTGTCCATGATGCTGGACAA
>JABURN010000091.1 GCA_014762585.1 Methylophaga sp. | reverse complement strand
AGAACTCGCTGCAGCAAAGAAGCGAGAATTATACAGCTCCCGGCCCGGCTGTCAAACTTTTTTGTTGCTTGGCTGCTTGATTTTGCTTAGCTGCTTAACAACGAAGATGCGCATTCTACAGCTTAATCCCGAGCGGTCAACAGGAAGAAATTCCCATTGTGCCAGTTGACAGCGTAGAGGCTTGAAATACCAAATTAAAATAAATTATTTTTGTTTAACTTTACACACGGAAAGATACTTTTTACCTGGTCTGAAAACAAAAACGGCGGTTACATAACCGCCGTTTTGCAGACCAATTTTTAATCAAGCCGCGGTTATGCGGGCAAACTTGCGTTTACCTACCTGGAAGACGCCTTCGAGTCCTGCCTGGATCAACATCGATTTATCAGACACTTTTTCGCCATCAATTTTGACAGCACCCTGTTTGATCATTCGCATTGCATCGGAAGTGCTACTGGTAAGACCGGCCTCCTTGAGCACATTGGCGATCAACATGCCTTCAGCACCAACTGATAAGGTTAGGTCAGGAATATCATCCGGCAGCTCGCCTTTCTTGAACTGATTTTCAAATCCCAGACGCGCATCGCTACCGGCTTGTTCACCATGGAAACGGGCTACCATCTCTTCAGCGAACTCTTTTTTGATTTCGATCGGGTTACGTCCCTGCTCGACCTGCTGACGCCACTCATCAATTTCAGTCACGTTGCGGAAGCTGAGCAGTTCGATGTAACGCCACATTAAATCATCGGAAATTGACATCAGCTTGCCGAAGATATCTTTAGGACTATCGTTGATACCTATATAGTTGTTGAGGGATTTGGACATCTTCTGCACACCATCCAGACCTTCAAGAATCGGCATAGTCAAAATGCACTGGGCCGGTTTGCCATAGGATTTCTGCAGTTCACGCCCCATCAGTAGGTTGAACTTCTGATCGGTTCCCCCTAACTCGACATCAGCTTCCAGAACGACCGAATCGTATCCCTGTATTAATGGATAGAGAAACTCATGAATCGCGATCGGCTGGCCATTTGTATAGCGTTTATGAAAGTCATCACGTTCCAGCATCCGGGCGACTGTGTGGTTAGAAGCAAGACGAATCATGTCTGCAGACGACATTTCATTCATCCAGTGTGAGTTGAAGACAACCTCGGTTTTTTCACGATCAAGAATTTTGAAGACCTGCTGCTGATAGGTCACCGCATTCTGTTTGACCTGCTCAGGCGTCAATGGCTGGCGAGTAACATTCTTACCGGTCGGGTCACCAATCATGCCGGTAAAATCACCGATTAAAAACAGGATGTGGTGTCCCATATCCTGAAATTGCTTCAGCTTGTTTAGCAGAACCGTATGTCCCAGATGCAGATCCGGTGCTGTCGGATCGAAACCTGCCTTGATGCGTAATGGCTTACCTGATTCGAGTTTTTCAATCAGTTCTTTTTCTACCAGGATTTCATCAGCACCGCGGCGAATCTCTGCCATCGCCTCTTGAACAGGGATCATCTATAGCACTCCGAGTTTGTAATTGTGATGGCGGGCAATATTATCACAACAAGGTTGCAGGAAGGGGTTCCAATTCTATTCAAATGCTGCCAGAATTGAGCGAATTTATAATTTCAGCAAGAGTTTGCATATGAAACGTAACAGACTTCTGAGCAATTCGCCTCATGCACGACTGTTCACCAGTGAAAAACCCAGCCATAGCAAACGTCATCATATCCTGCTGCTTTCCTTCCTCACTGTTATTGGCATATTCCTGACGACCATTGTGTTAGCCACGAGCACACCTGTCAGTACTGACACCCAATCTCAATCTATTCAGTTACCCGGCCAGAGCAGCCACCAGATCAAACCAAGTAACATCAGCCAGCAAATTAGAGAGACCCAGGCTCTGCCAGAGAAACCGACAACTGCTGCTGAAAACACTGCCATCAATGCACCCGCTGTTGATAGGGTCCCTGTTCCTAACAGCCAAGAAGTCAGTGTGGCAGAACCCGCTCAGCTGGAGCAATTACACCTGCAGGAAGCACAACAGGAAAAGGCCACCGAGGGTCTCGATGAGACTCCAGTTGCAGTCTCTCCTACTGCTGAAACTGAAGTTTCCTCTGCTGAGGAACCATCAGCATCACTCAACTGGCAGGAAGTTACTGTTGAATCCGGCGACAATCTGTCTCTGATTTTCCCCAAGGCAGGCCTGACAGCCCGCGATGTTTATAATGTCGCCCAGTCCGGTGACAGAATTAAACCGCTGTTGAATCTCAAACCAGGGCAGATCCTGCGTTTTGGTCTTTCCCAGACTGATGACAGTACTACTCTGGAAAAACTCGAACTCCAACTCAGCCCGATTGAAACACTGCTACTCAGCAAAACCGATGATGGCTATGAAACAGAGACCCTGACCCGGGAAGTCGACAGTCGTCAAAAACAGGTTGCCGGGCAAATTGAAAGCTCTCTGTTTGAAGCTGGACTGAAAGCAGGTATGTCCAACAAGCTGATCATGGAAATGGCTCATATCTTTGGCTGGGATATCGATTTCGCGCTTGATCTGCGCCAGGGTGATCACTTTAAAGTGATTTTTGAAGAATCATACCTCGATGGTCAGAAATTCGATGATGGCGATATCCTCGCAGCCGAATTTACCAATCGCGGCACTACCTTCCGTGCCGTGCGCTACACAGATCCCGAGGGCAACAGCCACTTCTATACGCCTGAAGGTCACAGCATGCGCAAAACCTTCACCCGTACTCCGGTGCATTTCTCACGCATCAGTTCTCGCTACAACCCTAACCGTCTACATCCAGTATTGAAAACCTCACGTCCTCATCGCGGGGTCGATTATGCTGCGCCCACCGGTACACCAATTCTGGCAACCGGTGATGGCAAAGTTGAATTTGTCGGTACCAAAGGTGGTTATGGCAGAACCGTTGTACTGTCTCACGGCGGCAAATACACCACGCTGTACGCACACATGTCACGCTTTAAGAAAGGCATGAGAAACGGTCAACGCGTTAAACAGGGTGAAACCATTGGCTATATCGGCAGTAGCGGTCTTGCTACAGGCCCTCACCTGCATTATGAATTCCGTATTAATGGTGTTCATCACAACCCGCTGACAGTGGCATTACCCAAAGCTGAACCGCTTAATGCCAAATACATGGCTGAGTTCAAACAGCAATCGCAGCCACTGCTGGCGCAACTCGAAGAACTCACTCTGCCAGCCCTGGCATTCAGCCAACAGTAAGCTTATGGGTCTCTACATTGGCGTCATGTCAGGCACCAGTCTGGACGGGATTGATGTTGCCATTGTTGATATCAATCCACACGATATTTCCTTACTGGCGGCTGAAACCTACCCTTTCGACAACCACCTGAGAAAGGACTTACTCAAACTGATTAACGCAGGTCGATCTCACCTGCAGCAACTGGGACAAATTGATATGGCACTGGGCTATGCCTACAGTGCAGCCATCAATCAGTTGCTTGATGAAACCCATATCGCCGCCAGCGATATTGAAGCCATAGGCTGTCATGGCCAGACAATTTATCATGCACCTGAAGCTGCCTATCCGTTTAGCATGCAGATTGGCAATGCCCATGTTATTGCTGAAGAAACCGGCATTAACACGGTCGCTGATTTTCGCCAGCACGATATGATTCTGGGTGGCCAGGGTGCCCCACTGGTGCCTGCTTTTCATCAGGCGCTGTTTCAAGATTCGAAACGCAATCGGGTTATCGCCAACATCGGGGGTATCGGTAATATCACTGTACTCCCCGTGGGCAATGCAGATAAGGTCACGGGGTTTGATACCGGTCCCGGCAACGTATTGCTGGACCAGTGGTATCAGCAACATCACAACGATTTGTACGATGACAACGGCCAGTGGGCTCGCGATGGAGAAGTAGACCAGGCACTGCTTGGTCTACTGCTGAGCGACCCCTTTTTTCTTCAACCTGCCCCCAAAAGTACCGGACGCGAGTATTTCAACCTGAACTGGTTAACGCAGAAACTGGCAGAGTTGGATAAGCCGATTAAAGCCAAAGCGGTGCAAAAAACCTTACTGCAAATGACCGCTAACTCAATGAGTGATGCTATCCGCCATTATGCCCAGCATACTGATGATGTCTATGTATGCGGTGGTGGCGCCCATAATGAAGTGCTGATGCAGGCGCTCAGAGATGCTTTACCCGGTATGACTGTGCAAACGACCGCAGACCTGGGACTGGCACCGGACTGGGTGGAAGCCTGCGCCTTTGCCTGGCTGGCCAGACAGTTTATGCATCATCTACCGGGAAACCTGCCTTCGGTTACCGGCGCGAGAAAGGCAAGCTTGCTGGGTGCCCTTTACTCGTCAAGCGACGCATCATAAGCAAAACTGTCCAGCAGGTGTTCATTGCTGACGGTCTCATCAGCACTGAGCTTGAATAGCCAGCCACCGCCGAAAGGATCCTGGTTGACCAGTTCCGGACTTTGTTCAAGCTCCTGATTCACACTGATTATGGTGCCGGCGACTGGCATATGAATATCAGAGGCGGATTTCACAGATTCGATAAACATGCACACATCGCCTGCCTCAAACTGACTGCCGGGCGATGGCAAGGAAACAAACACCACATCACCAAGCTGATCCTGGGCAAAATCGGTGATGCCGACTGTCATTTCATTGCCTTCTTCTTCACTCACCCACTCATGAGTAGGCGCGAAACGCAGGTGATCCGGGTTCACTTCCATCAGAGTCTTCCATACAGGTCATTAAGCGCACGAAGCCTGGCAGCGATACTGCCATCCACCCTATCCCAGCTGAATTGCCAGCGCCAGTTGCCATCGGTCGTACCAGGAATATTCATGCGATGAGCGGCATCCAGCGACAATAAATCCTGCATCGGCACTACAGCGAGTTGCGACACTGAACTCAATGCTGTTCTAATCAGCAACCAGGGCATCTCCTCGGTGGTATCGCCAAGATAAGCATGCATATGGGCTTTAACATGAGGTTCCAGTGCCTGGTACCAACCCAGCGTCGTATTGTTATCGTGTGTACCGGTGTAAGTCACGCTGTCGACGCACTGCTGATGGGGCAGATAAGGGTTACTGGCATCACCGCCAAATGCAAATTGCAGAATTTTCATACCTGGCATCGCGTATTTTTCACGCAGGGTGGTGACATCTGCTGTAATGATTCCCAAGTCCTCAGCCACCAGCGGCAGCTCGCCAAAGTGAGCCAGCAGACTGTCAAACAGTTGTTCACCAGGGGCAGGATTCCACTGACCGTCGATCGCGGTCTCACAGCTGGCAGGAATTTCCCAGCAGGATTCGAAGCCTCTGAAATGATCGATACGAATCAGATCAAAACACTCGAGTTGAGTCTGCAGACGCCGATGCCACCAGTCAAAGTTCTGTTCTATGTGTTTAGACCATTCATATAGCGGATTACCCCAGCGTTGGCCGGTTTCAGAAAAGTAATCCGGCGGCACACCAGCAACACGGGTCGGCTGCCCGGTTTTATCAAGCGTAAACAGTTCGGGCTCAGCCCAGACATCGGCACTGTCATGCGCCACAAAAATCGGCATGTCACCAAACAGTTTCACGCCTCGCTCATTGGCATAGGCCCGTAACTGATGCCACTGGGTGAAGAATATAAACTGCTCAAAGCGGCGGATGTTAAGTGCATCTTTACGTTCAAGCGCGATTCTTTCCAGTGCTGCAGGCTCTCGGTCACGTAATTCTGGCGGCCAGTCGAACCAGGCACGCGACTGGTTGAGATGACGCAACTCGCGGAATAAAACATAATCCTCCAGCCAGTAGCGCTGTTGTTCGCAAAAGGCTTTGAATGTTTGTCGCAGCGCATCATCCGCATGGGAATCGAACTGACGATAAGCATGCGCCATGAGCCGGGACATTTTAGGATCGTTAAGCTTGGCAGGATCCGCCCAGGGCTGTGCTTTGAGTAGTTCACGGCATATCAGTCGGTTGTTACCGGCATGAGCGGATAAACACTGATATGGCGATCGATCATCATGCGTCGGCCCCAACGGCAACATTTGCCAGACTGTCACGCCCGCAGACTGCAGGAAATCTACAAAACGATAGGCATCTGCTCCCATATTGCCGGATGGCAAACTCGTCACATGAAGCAGTACACCGCTGCGCCGCTGATCAAAAATATGAGCCTGTTGCATTAATTACCGCGGCGCATCGTGCCGGCCTGCTCCATACTTCCTCCACCATGTGAAATGATTTCTGATAAGACTTGTGGCACTTCTTCGCCCAGCATTTGATAAAGGTTGGAAAGATGCAGGCGATACAGGCGTTCAAAATCACTGACGCTGTCGGCTGAATTATAATCGCCAAACCACCAGAACCAGTCAGAACCTTCACAGATCGCCAGTTGCCGTTCCAGCGCCTGCTGGGTTTCCTCATCGAATTCCTGACTGGCCATGACCCGGTCATAGGTCTTTTTCGCCTCACTTAACAGGTCCCACCCCCGGTTTTTATCAGGGTCGCCAATCCAGGTTGAATAAGTGCCGAACACCCAACTGCCACCCACCATCTTCGGCAGTTTGGCAGCTTGAACCCCGTTATGCAGACAGTCACTGAAAGTGGTGAGTTCAATATCGGGGTGTTCTGCCAGCCGACGATACAGGCTCTGCAGAAAGTAATAACCGTTGTAGGAGTAATATTCCCAGGCATTTTCGCCATCGAGAATCACAGATACCACGCGGTCGGCATCACCCTCAGTATTCTTTTTAATGTTGAGCAGATGATGGATAAAGTCATTCACAGCATCATCCGCGCCCCATTTGGTGTAGATGAAACCAATCATGTCTGACAAGCCATCATCCCGAAAAAAACAGGCAGGAGAAGCACCCGGCAGTTTGTAGGGTTTATGAATATTGGCATCAGCCATACCTGAGAGCTTAAGACTGTTTCTGCGCACATTTTCCCCGGTTGCCGCCCACTCAAAGCCATGT